>QNYL01000293.1 GCA_003973375.1 Flavobacteriia bacterium | reverse complement strand
GACGGAACGTTAAAATCAAAGGGTTAATTCATCAGCTTTTTCTCTTTTCCTGTTGCTTGTTGTGTCATTGTTAATTGATGCAGAATGCGGGTTCACTGACACATTTCTGTCACTGAACGTTGCACCGAGAGAGGTGGACCTGACGCTGAGAGGATCATTCATTGGTGGTGACATGACGAGGGACCATCGGTGCCTTTGCAAGCGGAAACACTTAGAGAGAAACGTGCCCCAGTTTTAGTGACGCCCTGCGGTTTTCAGCAGTTTCCACATTCCAAGAGTTAACGAACACTATTATGCCGCATGTCAGGATTGATCAGATAATGGGCCAGCATGGTATCAAAGTATTTCCCTCTGACTTTCATTCCATAATTGGAAAGAATTTTGATGTCGTATTTTAAATTCTGACCTACTTTTTCAATTTCTTCATTTTCGAAAAAAGGTCTGAATTTTTCCAGTAATTCTATGGTTTTTTCCCTGTCATCCGGAAAAGGCAGATAATAACCTTTTCCTTTTTCATAGGAAAAAGCAATCCCCACAAGTTCAGCAGTCAGGGTGTTTAAACCGGTGGTTTCTGTATCAAAACAAACCGATTTTTGCTCTAAAAGTTTTTTTAACAATAATTTTTGTGCTGTGGCTGTGTTGATAAACTGATAAAAATGATCGGTTGTTTCCAGTGTTTTAAAGCCGGAAGTAAAAGATTCATTTTCATCTGAATTATTTGCAGGAACCGAGAACATATCCAGTTGTTCACCTGAATTTTGAGAAATATTGGTTTTTTGCTCTTTTACATCTTCTTTCTTAGATTCTTTCCCTGAAGAATTAACTGAATCGTAAGAAGACAGGTTAAAAGTTTTATGCATATTCTCAAGTAATCTTTTAAATTCCAGTTCTTTGAAAATTTCAGCTACTTTTTCAAAATCCGGAGTATTCAGCTCAAAATCCTTTTCATGGAATTCAACGGGGCAATCCAGCATGATCGTGGCCAGTTTTTTTGAAAGTTTTCCAAGCTCAGCATTAGCCTCCACCTTTTCTTTCATTTTTCCTTTGAGTTCATCAGTATGTGCCAGAAGGTTTTCCAGACTTCCGTATTCTTTCAGAAATTTTTTAGCGGTTTTATCGCCAACTCCCGGTAAACCGGGGATATTATCGGCAGCATCTCCCATCATTCCCAGGTAATCGATCACCTGAATAGGATCATCAATCTCAAACTTTTCCTTTACCTTATCCACATCCCAGATCTCTATACCGTTACCCATGCGTGCCGGTTTATACATCACAATATTATCTGAAACCAGCTGAGCAAAATCCTTATCGGGAGTAACCATATAAGTTTTAAAACCTGCTTTTTCCGCCTGTTTAGAAAGCGTTCCGATAAGATCATCGGCTTCATACCCTTCTTTTTCTATAATAGGAATATGCATGGCTTTCAATATTTTATGGATATAGGGTATCGCAATTTTAATGGCTTCGGGTGTTTCCTGACGATGTGATTTGTATTCCGGATAGGCTTCATTTCGCATCTTAGAGCCTCCCTTGTCAAAAGCCACAGCCAAATGATTGGGTTTCTCTCTTTTGATCACATCCATCAATGAGTTCATAAAACCCAGAATGGCTGAAGTATCCATCCCTTTTGAATTGATTCTGGGGTTTTTGATAAAAGCGTAATATCCTCTGAAGATCAGTGCAAACGCATCGAGTAAAAAAAGTCGTTTCTTTTCGGCCATAAAAGTGTAATTAAGAACGTAAAATTAAACAATTGATTTACTTTTTATCAGTGAAATAAAAAAAACATTGATATCAGTTGTATTTTAACAGGTATAAAAAGAGCTAATTGATTTAAAATATTATATTTGTATGTATTGTTGCTTAAAGATCAACCCCATGACCAAATTTGGCGAACTCATAGATACCCGAATACCAACACTTATCGATTTTTATTCCGATAAAACAAAATCTGAAAATACACACCGGGTATTGCGTGATGTGGCTGCTTCACTTGGCGAAAAAGCCCGGGTGGTGAAAATCGATATAAATAAAAATGCAGAACTGGCCAATGTACTGCGGGTAAAGAAAGACCCTACATTTATCATTTATAAGAATGGTGAAGTAAAATGGAGGCAATCAGGCCAGCAGGACGCCGGAACCCTGATCAATTTAATGCAACAGTATATTTGAGACGAAAGCCTGCTTGCCGTAGGAATGTCAAAAGTCGAAAGTCAAAAATTCAAGATTTAAAATTGTTTACAGCATTTTGATATTAAGCTGTCACCGGAGCAATGCAATGAATGGTGAGGAAAAAGAATTTAATCTTACAATCTTGAAGCATAAAAAATTAGTATTGACTATTAGAAAAAAAATGTAATTTTGCCAATATAAATCATATAAATGTCACAAATTAAGAACATAAGCCCGCTTACCAAAACATACAGACGCCTGTTTGAATGTTTGATGTTCTTTTCTTCAGTTTCCTGATATTTAGCTATTCTTTTTTACTTTTTTCTTCAGCCAATGGCTGATCAATTCAACAATATAATATTATGGAAACGATACATAAAAAAATCAATTTAAATAAACCGGAAAGAAAACCTTCTTCAGAAGGTAATTTTTATAAACCTCTTGATAACGAGATCGGTCCGGGTATGAATAAGAGAATTCAGAAGCTCAGAAAACAGAGTTTTGAAGCAGAACCAACTTTATCCATAGAAAGGGCATTGATAGAAACAGAATTCTATAAAAAGAATTACGGAAAGTATTCTATCCCTGTTTTAAGATCGCTGAATTTTATGGAGATCTGTAAAAAGAAATCCATCTATCTGGGAGAAGGGGAGCTCATTGTAGGAGAACGCGGTCCGAAACCCAAGGCAGTACCTACATTCCCTGAACTTACCTGTCACAGCGTGGAAGATCTGCATGTGTTGAATACACGCGATCTGCAGAGATATACCATCAGCCGGGAAGATATCGATATTTATGAGAAAGAGGTCATTCCTTTCTGGGAAGGTAAAACAATTCGCGACAGGATCTTTGAGCATGTTCCGGAAACCTGGAAAAGGGCCTATGAAGCCGGTATTTTTACCGAATTTATGGAGCAGCGTGCACCGGGGCATACAGCGCTCGATGGTAAGATCTATAAAAAAGGAATGCTCGATTTTAAAAAAGAGATAGAAGAACATATAAATAAACTCGATTTTTTAAATGATCCGGAAGCGACTGATAAAAAAGAGCAACTTACCGGAATGGCTATTGCCTGTGATGCAGTAATTCTTTTTGCAGAACGACATGCAGATGAAGCAGAGCGGCAAGCTGAAAAAGAAAGTGATCCGAAAAGAAAAGAGGAACTGAAAAAGATTGCAGAAGTCTGCGGCCGGGTGCCCGCTCATGCGCCGGGAAATTTCTGGGAAGCCATTCAGATGTATTGGTTTGTTCATTTGGGAACCATTACGGAACTCAATGGCTGGGATGCTATGAATCCCGGACATTTTGATCAACATCTCGCACCTTTTTACGAAAAGGAGATCGCTGAAGGCACTCTAACCCGAGAGAAAGCAAAAGAATTGCTCAGCTGCTTCTGGATCAAAGTGAATAACCACCCTGCACCGCCAAAAGTGGGTATTACAGCACGGGAAAGCGGTACTTATAACGATTTTACCAACATCAATATCGGTGGGGTAAAAAGTGACGGATCCGATGGAGTGAGTGAAGTTTCCTATATCATGCTGGAGATCATCGAAGAACTGCATGTGCTTCAGCCCGGAAACTCGGTTCATATCAGTTCAAGAACTCCCGACAGGTTCTTAAAAGAGGCTTGTAAAGTAATCCGTCAGGGACATGGTTATCCTTCGGTTTTTAATCCGGATATTTATATTCCTGAGATGCTTCGTCAGGGGAAATCTGTTGAAGATGCCCGAGAGGGAGGTTGTAGCGGTTGTATCGAAGTGGGAGCCTTTGGTAAGGAGGCTTATATCTTAACGGGATATCTCAATGTTCCAAAAATTCTGGAGATCACTTTGAATAATGGTATAGATCCCGTTACCGGAAAACGCGCAGGAACAGAAAGCGGTGATCCGCGAACATTTAAGAATTTTGAGCAGCTTTATAATGCTTTTTTAAAGCAACTCAATTATATCATAGATCAAAAGATAAAGGTGAGTAATTATATTGACAGGATGTTTGCAAAAGAGAGTCCTGCAACATTTTTATCGGTTGTGATCGATGATTGTATTTCAAAGGGCAAAGATTATTACAATGGCGGACCACGTTACAACACCAATTATATTCAGTGTACAGGCCTGGGCACTGTTACCGACAGCTTATCTGTTCTGAAAAAGCATGTTTTTGAAGAAAAGACCTTTAGTATGGATCATCTGCTCAATGCAATTGAAAAGAATTTTGAAGGAGAAGAGATCTTACGTCAGACGATCATTAACAATACTCCTTTCTACGGTAATGATGATGATTATGCCGATGCGATTGCTTTAAGGGTTTATGACGATCTGTTTGATGCTATTGACGGGAAGCCTAATGTAAAAGGAGGTTCTTATCATCTAAATATGCTTTCTACAACCTGTCATGTGTATTTTGGAAAAATGATGGGTGCATCGCCTAACGGCAGATTTGCCTTTAAGTCGATTTCCGACGGTACATCTCCTTCGCATGGTTGTGATATCAATGGTCCTTCATCGGTAATTAAATCGCTCACAAAACTCGATCAGGTAAAATCGGGTGGAACTTTGCTGAACCAAAGGTTTTTACCGAGTTTGCTGAAGCGTGATGAGGATATTATGAAACTGGGCAAACTGATCAGAACCTATTTTGCTCTTGGCGGACATCATATTCAGTTTAATATTGTAGATACGGCAACTTTATATGCGGCTCAGGAAAACCCTGAAGAATACAAGGATCTGCTGGTAAGAATGGCGGGTTACAGCGATTATTTTAATGATATGAATGAAGATCTTCAGCAGGAAGTGATCGAACGAACTGAAAATGAATCCTTTTGATGAAACAGCAAAGTCTGATCTTTGACATTAAAAAATATGCGATAAACGATGGCCCGGGAATTCGCCTTACCGTTTTTTTTAAAGGCTGTAATTTATCGTGTGAATGGTGTCATAATCCGGAAAGTATTTCTCCTAAAGTTCAGAAAATGTATACAGCCTCGAAATGTATCGGGGCTGTTAAATGCATTGAAAACTGTCCGAATGATGCTTTAAAAATGACTCCTGAAGGAATAGTAACCGATTACAATGTTTGTAATTTTTGCGGGATCTGTGCTGAGGTTTGCCCTGCAAAAGCTTTTGAAATGCTTGGCAAATTTATGCCGGTAGAAGAACTGATGAAGGTAATTGATAATGAGGCGGCTTTCTTTGATCAGTCGGGTGGAGGTGTTAGTTTTTCAGGAGGAGAACCTTTGATGCATGCCGATTATTTGTTGCAGATCTTAAAAGCCTGTGGAAAAAGGTATTATCACAGGGTGGTGGACACAACAGCTTTTGCAAAAACGGAAACTATTCTCGAAGTAGCAAAGCATACTGAGCTTTTTCTGATCGATTTGAAGGTGATGGACGATAAAAAGCACAAGCGATATACCGGTGTTAGCAACAAGAAGATCCATAAAAATATTACAGAACTTGCAAAAACGGATGTGGAAATTATTTTCAGAATGCCCCTGATCAAAGGAGTAAACGATTCTGATGAGAATATCATTGCAACTGCTAAATTTATGAATTCTCTGGAAGGGAACCGTAAAGTGATCAATTTATTGCCTTATCATAAAGTAGCTGAGAACAAACATAAAAAACTGGGAGCTCCGGAAAATTTTATCGAATTTGAAGCGCCGAAAGAAAACAGAATTGAGGAGATCATTCAGCTTTTTGATCAATATGGTGTAGTGGCAAGTGTTGGTGGGTAAGACAAATGATATAATGCTTTAAGGAATAATTATTGATCGGATGACTCTTTACCGGTAAATTTAATAGTCATACCGATCAATAAAAATATAAATTTATACAGGATTATGAGATCGCTTTAAACTCATATCCTTTCCGGCTAAAATATTCCAGGGTTTTTGGAAGTGTATATTCCAATCTTTTAAAGGCCTTGTCACTGTCGTGGAAAACAATTATGCTTCCCTTTTGAGTCTTGCCGATAATATTTTTATAACATTTTTCAGGACTTACTTTGGTGTCAAAATCGCCACTTAGCACATCCCACATAATTATTTTGTAATTATTTTCTAAAAGATATTTTGCCTGTTTTTTGCGTATCTTTCCATAAGGCGGACGAAAGAGTTTTGACTTTCCTGAATTATGTATAATTTTTTTTCTTTCCTTTTCGCTCTTTTCTTCTTGCAGAACAATTCTCTCTGCCGTTTTTTCAATATTCTCTAAATAGCGGTCGGTTCGGGTGGTCCAGCCGTTGAGGTGGTTGAAAGTATGATTTCCTGTGGCATGACCTGCCGCAATGATCTTTTGAAAAGTTTCCGGATATTTCCGGATGTTATCACCTACACAAAAAAAACTGGCTTTTGCCTGATATTGGTTTAAAAGTTCAAGTACCCAGGGAGTAATTTCAGGGTGAGGACCATCATCAAAAGTAAGATAGATCTCTTTGGCTTCGGATCTTAAATCCCAGATATAACCGGGATAGATTTCCTTGATCAGAGCCGGTGTTTTAGTGAGATAGGATTTCATGGTCTTTTAAGTAAAAGGTGAGCTGTACAAAGTGAAAAGAAGTATTTTAATTAGTGTTTGTCTATAAAGTGCTTGATTTTTGAAAGATTAAGATTTTTGATGGTTTTTTACTTTTATTTATTGATGCAAATGCTTGTGTATTAAGCAAAATAAAAAAAGGAAAAAGACGCAAAAAGATAATTTTTTCAATTCGATGACTTTGTGGACAGACACTAATTACTGCCTTTTCACTTTGTATCTTCACCCAATACATCCTCTAACAGAGAAACCGTAGACATAAAGTCATCTTTTAGTTTTTCTGTATATTCCTTAGTATCAAATTCCTGTGCCGTAGCAATTATATATCTGTAAAGGTCTAAAGTTCCTTCCAGATCGGAGAAATTTCTCGATAATTCCTGTTGATCCAGATAACTGTAATACACAATTTTCTCATGGAAATTATTGGTAAGGAAATCGATGATTTTTCTTGCCTTTTCAGGTTTATCTATATTGTAATACGATTCAATATAACCAATAACAAGCCGGTAATAGCCATACTTTTCTATCGGCATTTTGTCCATAGAAAGATCGAGGATCTCTTCAGCTTTGGCTGTATCTCCTTCTTTGATAAATTCATCGGCGAGACGGCCTAAACTATTCCTGAATGAGATACCGTTCTTTCTGGTTTCAGGATCGATATAGATATCGGCATTTGAATTTTTCCAGCTGAATTTCTTTACATGATTATACATGGATTTTGTATCGATCATACCCATATCCATAAAGTTTTTATTCTTGATAGGAGTTTTGATCGGAACAAATTTGTAGGCGAGACCATCGAGTTGCAGATAATCTTTTAACCAGATATATTCTTCTGCTGCCTGAGCTCCTCCGGTAAAATACAGCGGACGTTTCCAGTTGTTGTTGGCCAGGATATCAAGCATCAAAATGCGGTTTTTAGTCAGTGCAGATTTGCTGATGGTAATATCAATATAAGGTACAATAGAATCAGCATATTTCGGATCGACAATACCATTTTTCAATACCGCTTCCTTATCAACTTTCAGGCGGATCTTATTGGTTGGATATACCTTTTCAGGATGTCCGTTCTCTTCGAAATCGATATAGGTTCTGCTGTCCTTACTCTGAATCCATTTCATAAAGAATTTAATATCCACAACAGAATCTTTGAACTGTGGATAAGGGTACGGATAGAAATAAGCTACATCCAGCGATCCTTCCTTATAATCGTCGTGAGTTAACTGTGAAGGAATCGGATCGGCAAGATAGGTTTTGCGTTTTTGCTGATCGATATACCAATCTTTGGCAAATAAGCTGGTGTTGATCAGTTTAATATCGGTACGGTAATCTTCCACTTCCTGCATATACCACAACGGAAAAGTGTCATTATCACCTATGGTAAACATAATCGCATTATCCTGACACGAATCGAGATAAGCCTTTGCATTGTTATAGGTTGCATATTTACCGGAACGATCATGATCATCCCAGTTTTCTTTGGCCATAATAGTGGGTACGGCCAGCAAACTGATTAATGTAATAGCAATGGCCAGTGGTTTAGGTTTTATTTTATCTTTAAACTGTTCGAACAGAGCCAGCACACCAAACCCGATCCAGATGGCAAAAACATAAAATGATCCTACCACGGCATAATCCCGTTCGCGGGGTTCAAAAGGTTTTGGGTTGGTATAGAAAATAATGGCCATACCTGTAAAAAGGAAGAATAGGAAAATGGCATAAAAATTATTTTTATCATGTTTAAAATGAAAGAATAATCCAATCAGACCTAAGATCAGCGGCAGGAAATAATATTTATTTCGCCCTTTATTTTTAAGTACATCGGTGGGCAAATGATCCTGAGGGCCGAGGCGATAACTATCGATAAAACTGATTCCGCTTAGCCAGTTACCATGGTTATCAAGGTTTCCCTGAATATCATCCTGTTTTCCAACAAAATTCCACATAAAATATCTACCATACATATAACCAAACTGATAATTGATCATAAAGTAAATATTCTCACCAAATGTGGGACGTCTTTTTGCACGCTGAGGTATTCCGGCAATAGCCTTATAATTCTGCACAACACTGGGATTAGGATCTACCATACGGGGGATAAATCCTTTGTGTTTATCACTGTAATTCGGCAGGGCATTTTTGTAGTTGTTTACAATAACATATTTTCCTGCTTTCTCATCTTTTTCGTATTTAGGTTTAGCATCTCTGAAAGGATTTGCTTTATCTCTTTCTCCGGTTTCAGAGTAATAGGAATCGTAAAAAATATTGGAATCACCGTATTGTTCACGATTGTAATAAGCCAGTAATTCTCTTGCACTGGAAGGATTATTCTCATTAATAGTAGTATCTGCGTTGGCACGAATAGGAAGCATCAGCCATGAAGAAAACCCTATCATAATAAATAAAACCGATAGCAGAATAAGATTAGTGGTATAAAGTTTTTTTCTTCGTGTATATTTAATTCCATATATAAATAAGCCTATCAGAACCAGAGCAGCAATTACACTTCCAGAGTTGAATGGTAAACCTATGGTATTTACAAAGAACAATTCAGAAGCACTGAAAAATCTTAGGGTAAAAGGGAATAAGAATTTAAAAACCAGCACCAGTACAAGAACAGAGATCAGGTTTGCGCCAATAAACTGAGAAAAAGTAAGGTGAGGTTTCTTTTTATAGATGTAAAGGAAAACGATAGAAGGAATAACCAAAAGAGAAAGGATATGAACTCCAAACGACAATCCAACAACAAAACTGATTAATAATAACCACCGGTCTCCGCGGGGTTTATCCATTTCGGCCTCCCAGCGTAATCCCATCCAAAATAAAACTGCCATCAGGAATGATGACATGGCATAAACCTCGGCTTCTACCGCACTAAACCAGAAGCTATCTGTAAAAGCATAGGCCAGTGCACCAACAAAACCACTGCCTAAAATAGCGTAAGCACTGGCGTCTGATAATTCTCCTGATATTTTAAGAGCTACTTTCTTGGCAAGGATTGTGATGGTCCAGAACAGGAAAAGAATGGTAAAAGCACTTGCCAGAGCCGACATAAAATTTACCATCATAGCAATATGAGAATTGTCGGGACTCAGGGTGGCAAAGGCTGCTCCCATCATTTGGAATAACGGGGCTCCCGGCGGATGACCCACTTCCAGTTTAACTGAAGTGGCGATGTATTCACCACAATCCCAGTAACTCACAGTAGGTTCAAGTGTTAAAGTGTAGGTGGTCAGTGCAATTGCAAAAGCAATCCAGCCGAGAATGTTATTATACTTTTTATAGTTGAATGACAGCATAATGAGGTTTTAAAACTGTGGCGAATTTACTAAATTTAATCAAAATTTTTTTGAAATTAAGAAAGTATATCCATTTAGGACCGATTTTAACTAAAAATTAAAAAATTTGTTTGTGTAATAAAAACTTTGTTTTAAATTTGCACCCGTTTTGTAATGCAGGACCTGTTAACAGGTTTAGTTAAAAAGCAATATAAAACTGACCCATAGTGTAATGGTAGCACTCCGGTTTTTGGTACCGTCAGTCAAGGTTCGAATCCTTGTGGGTCAACAAAAAGCTCTCTTTTTAGAGGGCTTTTTTGTTATGTATTGGTATGGACAATTGATGTTCTTTAACCTGGTTAATACATAAACCCAAACAACCAAAGAGGTATTTTATTTCTGAATCCGTATTCAATATCATCTGCGGCTATAAATGCATTTTCAATTCCGGCAATTTGTTTTTGGGTTTTACTTTTCCCGCCAACTTCAAACAGGTATTTATCATCGACCATAAAATCGCCGACTTTTGGATAAGTTACATTATGATTTACTGATAGCTGGTTTAGGAAAAAGGTCTCTCTAATATTACCGATATCAGGAGTATTATTTGTAAGTGCAAAAGATATATTTGTGTTTTCAAGAAATAATTTATCTGGTTTTTGTAATAGGCCTATTCCGTTGGAATTTGCGTAAAGTTTATTTAATAGTTTTGTATCTGCCAGATGGTTCATATATTCTACCAAAGTATTGCGTGTTACTCCAACACGTTCAGCTAATTTACTAATATTGGGTTTAAAGGGTACAGATTGTGAAATAATATAAAGGAGCTGTTTAATTTTTGATATTTTACTTGGTTCGACATCTCTTAATAATGGAAATTCGATTTCAATAACCATATTTATAATGGACTGAATTCTGTTATAATAGAATTTCTTATTTTGTTTAAAGAAAGGATAATAACCAGATGAAATATATTGTTTAAAATGTTTTAAAGGTTTGATTTCTCGTAAGATGTCATCACTTATTTTTTTGTGATCTAACAAAATATCTTCAAGATTAAAAGATTTGAAATTAGTATTTAAAGTAAAATTCAAATATTCCCGAAAAGATAATCCCTGCATAAAAAACACAATGGCTCTTCTGCTTAAATCTGCTTTTGAGTTTAAGATTTCTAAAAGTGATGAAGCAGTGAACGTTACTTTTAGATTTTTGTGTAAATCATAAATGTTCTTTAATTCAACCGACCAATTTGGATATTTATGTACTTCATCAAGAAACAGGTGTTCCCCGCCATTGGCAACAAAAAGTTTTACCATATCAACCAATCGATTATCTGAAAAGTAAATATTATCCAAACTGACGAATAAAGCTTTTTCCGAGTTTCCGTAAGTTTCTTTTATGTATTGCAATATCATGGTTGTTTTACCAACACCCCTGAACCCCTGTATTCCCAATAAACGTTCGTTCCATGGAATCTCAGTTGATAAAGATCGTTTGAAATTAAGATTGATATCCTTTAGATAAATACTTTGCTCGTTAAATAGATTTTCCATGCTTATTGCTTTATAGAGAAAGCAAATATAGTAAATAAATGCTTTATATGGAAAGCAATATGTAAATTAATTTGCTTCTTACAGTAAGCATTTTTTTGGCGTTATTTAACAATTTTCATGTTAAGGGATTCAAAACCATTCTCTTCCTGTTATTTTTGCCAATAAGCCTGAAGTTTTTGGGCATTTTCTTTTGGAGTAATTATAATATATTTTAAAAATTGAGCTTCGGTTTGATGACCGGTAATAGCCATAATTATCATATTGGGTAAGTTTTGCTTCTTTGCAAACTTCTTTGATATTGGTTTGCTTTAATCGTAAAAAATCAGAAACCCGTAATCCGGTTCTTAAACCGATAATGAACGGGTCTCTGGCATTATTCAGTCTTTCATTATCTGAAAAATCATGATTGTAAATGGTATTTATTTCCGGGTCTTTTAAAAATATCAAAGTTTTACTCCGCTCCGGTATTGCCCCTTTTAGGGGCTTTTCAAAGCCACCTTCTAAGAAGGTGTGATTTTACTGTAATATACTCAATATCAGTGTAAAACAAATAAAAACACTCCTTTTTATATCTATTATTCACGTTAAATTAGAAAAATCTTGGTGATTTAATATCTTTTTTAGTAAAACTAATATCGTATAACAAAATAATTTCATGTGAAGAACCTGTTTTTCCGAAAGAGAAATCAGATATGGTATAGTCGTAAGCATAGCCTATTCTGAAAG
>QNYL01000148.1 GCA_003973375.1 Flavobacteriia bacterium | reverse complement strand
TGACGGAGAAAAGATGAGGTTAAAAAAGTTTGAAGATAAAGCATAGTTCTCGACTGTGCCTACCTTCGGCAGGCAAGCTCGAACTGACAACCCGATTGTAACTGTCTGCCGAAAAGTGAGCTCAGATTAACACATACAACAGCAAAACATAAAACAACAAAACACAAAACAACAAAAACCTCTATCCAATGGCTAAAACTAAAACTACTTTTTACTGTCAGAATTGCGGCGCTCAATTCCCAAAATGGGTTGGAAAATGTAATGTATGCGGTGAGTGGAATACTGTTGTGGAAGAGGTTATTGAAAAAGAAGAAAAACGTAACTGGAAGCAAAAGAGCACTTCAAAAAGAACAAACAAACCGCTTAAAATAAGAGATATTTCAGTTACTCAGGAAGACAGGATCAATACCAATAACCATGAACTGAATCGTGTTCTCGGAGGAGGGCTGGTAAACGGATCGGTGGTTTTACTGGGCGGTGAACCCGGAATCGGGAAATCCACATTGATCCTCCAGATCGCTTTACTAATGCAGTATAAGGTACTCTATGTTTCCGGAGAAGAAAGTCAGTCGCAAATTAAATTAAGAGCCGAACGCCTTGCCGGAAACAATGACCACTGTTTGATCCTTACCGAGACCAAAACCCAGAATATCTTTAAAAATATTGAAGAAATCGTGCCGGATGTAGTGGTAATAGATTCTGTTCAAACCTTATATACCGATTATATTGAAGCCTCTCCGGGAAGTATTTCACAGATCAGGGAAACCACTGCCGAGCTGATCAAATTTGCCAAGGAAACCAATACTCCGGTAATTCTTATCGGCCATATTACCAAGGAAGGAACTATTGCCGGACCCAAAATACTGGAACATATGGTAGATGTGGTATTGCAATTTGAAGGCGACAGAAACCATACGTACCGTATTTTAAGAGCTCAAAAGAACCGGTTTGGTTCTACTGCAGAACTCGGTATTTACGAAATGCTTAATACAGGCTTAAGAGAGGTCAGCAACCCTTCGGAAATACTGATCTCCGAAAAAGATTCCGACCTTACCGGAACGGCTATAGCAGCTACCCTGGAGGGTATGCGTCCCTTGATGATAGAAGTTCAGGCACTGGTAAGTTCAGCAGTCTATGGCACGCCTCAGCGGTCGGCAACGGGTTATAATATCAAACGACTCAATATGTTGCTGGCTGTTCTTGAAAAACGTGCAGGTTTCAGACTGGGAGCCAAAGATGTATTTTTAAATATTGCGGGCGGACTTAAAGTGGAAGATCCTGCCATTGATCTGGCTGTGGTTTGTGCCATCTTATCCTCCAATGAAGAAATTGCCATCGCTCAAAATATCAGTTTTGCTGCCGAAATAGGCCTTGCAGGAGAGATCAGAGCGGTAAACCGTATTGAACAGCGTATCATCGAAGCTGAAAAGCTCGGTTTTGACAAGATCATCCTGTCAAAATTCAATAAGATCAGTCAGAAATCTTTCAATATTGAGATTGTAAAAGTATCTAAAATAGAGGAAGTTGTAAGAATCTTATTTTCTTAAAAATGAACCTGATCTAAAAACGAATCCAGTTTTTCAATCGATTCCTTATCTAAACTTTGCTTGTTTCAATTTTAGAATGTGTTGATAATTCAATATTTAAGTCAATTTAATATTTTGAAAGTACATTCCTCATTAAAACAGAGCATATCATTGAAGCTATAAAAAATTTAGGTGATATTGATAATAATCTGTCAACGCTAATCAAAGATGTCTTGCAAAACTTTACAAAAAACTATAAAGAAGAGATTATGAAAAAGATGTTGTTACCACTGTAATATGGGAATTACAAAAAGAATAGTCTTAACCTGACTAAAATAAATTTGAAAATTTTCATCATAAAATATTGATATCAAGTAAATTGGCGCAAAAATATTAGCTTAGTGGTGAATTTTTCGGGTTAATCTTGATTTTCCACTAAAATCACCATCATATTTCTTGGCCCCTGAGCTCCAACCACAAGCGATTGTTCAATATCAGCTGTTTTAGAAGGTCCGGCAATAAAAACTCCGTAATCGTAATCCAGATTATTTTGCAGCCGGTAGGCTTCATGCATATTGTTTACAATATTTTTTTTATCGATCACCAGAATCAGGTTTTCACAGATAAAGGGAAGAATTCGGTGTGGCAAATTTTTATCAGAAACCCAGATCGCTCCGTTTTCGGCTACAGCCAGATCTCCTTTGATGATGGCAAGATCAAGAAGGTCGAGTTCTTTGATGTTTTTCAGTTTTGAAACATCAATTCCCTGAATATTTACCTTTTCAATAAGGTTTACAATACGGATATCACCGGAAAAATGCTTCCTTATTACTTCTGTAACAGCTATATAGTCTTTTGCCTTTTCAAATTTAGCACTGACTTTCGGCATTATTCCCTCAAACTTTTCAGCAGCTTTCCCTTTCTGAGTATTAATATTCAGATCAGGTAATTTATATTCCCCGGAAGGTTTATTTTTTGCAATATTTTCTAAGATCTCTTTCCTGCTCATTTTTTTCTTTTTTGGTACCATTCCTGGAAACTTTCTTTAGGAGCCTCCATCATTTTTCTGTTCTTAGCCCAGGTATTCAGTTTATTCTCAAAAACAAACGAAGGCAATAATTTTAATGAAATACGCATCATCTTACCAAACATCTTATACACCGCAGGATTTCCCAGAACCCCTGCCATGATCTTCATAGAAATTTTTTTGCTTTTTGGCAATACATTACTCCTGCCAATATCCTGACGCCAGAAAAACAACTGTTCGTGAATATTGATCTTTACCGGACAAACATCACTACAGGATCCGCAAAGTGTTGATGCAAATGGTAAATCGGAATATTTTTCGGTATCAATGTTCGGAGCCAGAATTGATCCGATTGGCCCCGGAATGGTAGCATCGTAACTATGACCACCACTTCTCCGGTAGATCGGACACGTATTCATACAAGCACCACAGCGGATACACTTAAGCGAAGTCCAGTATTTCTCCCTCGAAATTCGTTCTGAACGCTTATTATCTACCAGAACAATATGCATTTCTTCTCCTTTTTTCGGTTTCCTAAAATGAGAAGTATAAACGGTAATATGCTGTCCGGTAGCGCTTCTGGCAAGCATCCGTGTAAAAATACCCAGATGTTCCCTTTTGGGAATAAGTTTCTCAATACCCATAGAGTGAATTTGCAGAGGGGCAATATGGGTTCCCATATCGGCATTGCCCTCATTGGTACAAACCACTACTTCTCCGGTTTCCGCTACAGCAAAATTTACACCGGTGATCGCAGCATCTGCCGTTAAAAAATCCTTTCGCAGAGACAAGCGGGCCTGATAGGTTAAATATACCGGATCATTATTTCCCTTTTCGGTATTCCATTTTTCATGAAAAAGTTCACTTACTTCTTCTTTTTTTATATGGATCGCCGGCATTACAATATGGCTGGGAGGTTCTTTTCTCAGCTGAATGATCCGCTCTCCAAGATCGGTGTCGATCACTTCAATCCCTTTTGATTCCAGATGCGGATTCAAATGGCATTCTTCAGTCAGCATCGACTTGCTTTTTACCACTTTCTTTACCTGATGGCTTTGCAGGATCTCTTCAATGATCCTGTTGTGTTCTTTGCCATCTTTGGCCCAGTGAACTTTTACACCATTTTTAATAGCATTTTCTTCAAACTCAATCAAATACCGGTCTAAATTAGAAAGTGTATGCATTTTAACCGCACTGGCTTTTTCTCTTAACTGCTCCCATTCGGGTACCGATTTTGCAGCCAGATCACGTTTTTCCCTGACAAACCACAGGGCTTTATCATGCCAGTTGGCCCTTTCTTCATTTTTAAGAAATAATTCGCTGTTATCTTTTATAGATCCTCTCATTTTATGCTACCGTTTAAGAGTTCTAAAATATGTGCCACCTTGATATTCCGGTTTTCTTTTTTGATGATTCCTTCCAGATGCATCAAACAGGACATATCGTTACTGATAAGATATTCTATTTTTTTGTCCTGAACATCATTGAGTTTGTCTCTTCCCATTTTTATGGAAATGGCTTCATGCACTACAGAAAAGGTTCCTCCAAAACCGCAACATTCATTTGGCCGGCTTAAGGGAACAACCTCAACACCCGTAACATGTTTTAACATGCCTTCCAGACCTGTCTTTTTTTCAGTCACAAGCTCTGAAGAAGTCCCGAACCGCTGCCCGCGAAGACTATGACATCCGGTATGTAAAGCTATCCTATGTGGAAAATGTACCGGACCGATCTCATCGATATAATGTTCTAAAAGAAACTGACTGATATCCTCAATATTATTACGGACATTCTTAACGTCTTTTGTTTGTTCGATATTGGTGTAATTGTGTTGTACATGATGCGTACAACTTCCTGAGATCATCACGGTTTTATCATAATCTTTAAAAAGATCGATAAAATGATGATAGGTTTTTTTGGCCTCATCTTCATAGCCCGAATTTGCCATGGGCTGTCCGCAACAGGTTTGATTCTTTGGAACTTCAAAATCGATATTCAGCTTTTCAAGAAGCTCCACAGCTGCAATTCCTACCTGCGGATAGAACTGATCGATAAAACATGGTATGGAAAGTGCTATTTTCAAATTTTTACTCTTTTTTAAGGAGAAACATTACCTCAATCTATAGTTTAGCAAATATACCCAATTATTGCCGATTTTAGATTGTATAAATCATTTATATCTGTATCTAAAATAAACATTTTGGATCTATTCACAAAAAGGGAACTTTACTCAGACCACTTTTTAAAGACTATTTTCTTCTACGCAGATTCAGTTCTTTGGCAAAATCCGATTCAAAGAATTCGAACTTACCGGTTTTTCCTTCTTTTTTCAGCGTTTCATCATAAGCCCGCAAATCCTTTCTCATCACTTTAGAACTGATGGTCTTTGGAAATTCATCCATAAAAGCAGTGTCTCCAGTAAGATACCAGCCTCCTTTAAAAATATCTTTACTAATCAGTGTTATGTTTTCGAAGCTTATGATAAACTTTCTCTGAAATTCAGTGTTTTTCCCGCCTGCCAGAGTGAAAACGGCGGGCAGGTTTACGGTTCTTTGTAATACAGCTATTGCACAAAGTTGCTCAAAGAAGCACATTGATAAAACAAAAATCATCCTAAGCAGTTACCATTATTGCTTTTCAGTACACTGATTAGTTCCGTATAACCAAATGAAATTCTTTTTCTCTTTTGTTTTTATTATTCAGGTAGGGCATAAAAAAATCATATATCCCCAATGGATGCTCTTTTTCTTCCCTCTTCTAACTTTTTTGTTAAGTGGTTTTATTGATAAACTTTTAAATGGTAATTTGCAGGTAATAATTATGGGAGGCTATCTCAACCTGATTCTGGTTGTGTTTTTTACGGCTTCTACTCTTGCTTTATGGAATTATAAACCAAAACAATGAAGAAAATTATATTTTTTACTTTGTCTTTTTTTATCCTTTACGGATGTAATCAAAAATCTGCTGAAAACATTATTGATGTAAGTCAGAGAGGAATCCTCCCGGATACAGGAGAAAATATTACGGTTCAGATCAATCGTTTGATCGAAGGCCTGAATGATGAACCGGTAACGATACGCTTCCCGAAAGGGAGATACGATTTCTACCCGGATTCAGCTTATATGAAAGTCTATTTTGAAACCAATACTTATGATGTAAATCCAAAAAAACTGGCTGTTTTTATCGATCATAAAAAGAACATTACCATTGATGCTCAGGGTTCCGACTTTATTTATCACGCTCATATACAACCATTCACATTAGATCACTCAGAAAATATCCGGATAAAAAATGTAAATATCGACTGGGATAAACCGCTTACGGCCGAGTGTGAGGTGCTTGAGGCAGATGCAAAACATTTACTGGTAAGTCTGGATACTTTTCAATTTCCTCATACGGTTTATCCGCAGGGCATTGAATTTGCTGCTGAAGGCTGGAAAGCCCGCTGGCGATTATCTTCCGGTTCCAATCTGATCGAATTTGATAAGAACCATATCATCCCTTCCCATACCGGCGACCACGGTTGTGTAAACGGAGATCTAAAAAACGTAAAATATTCGGAGGTTTCTCCGGGAATTATTCTGATGGAAGGGGATTTTACCAAAACTCCGGCTGTGGGCAATCATCTGATCATGCGGCACAGCACCCGTGATCATGCCGGAATGTTCCTCTTTCACAGCAAGAATATCAAACTGAAAAATATAAATGTTTACCATACTTCCGGACTTGGGATTCTTTCTCAATACTGTGAAAATATTGAAATGAGGAATGTAAATACGATTCCTAACCCGAAAAAGAACCGGTATTTGAGCGGACATGATGACGGGCTTCATTTTATGGGGTGTAAAGGAGAGATCGTTATCGACAGTTGTGACGCACAGGGTTTGATGGATGACCCGATCAACATTCACGGTACTTATGTTCCGGTTGCAGAAAAAATTGATGCTCACACTTTAAAATGCAGTTATGCACATAGCATGAGTATGGGTCTGATCTGGGCAAAACCCGGAGATTCAATTGGTTTTGTTCAAAAAAAGAATATGCATACCACCGGATCAGGAATTGTTAAATCATTCAAACCTGATGGAGAAAAAGGCTTTATCCTAAAATTTAAGGAGGTTTTGCCTGAAAATATCTCAGCAGATTTTTCACTTGAGAATTTAACTTGCATCCCGAATGTGACCATTACCCATTGTTTTGTAGGCAGCAACCGTGCCAGAGGTTATCTGATCTCCACTCCCGGAAAAGTGCTGATCGAAAATAATATTTTTGAGACCAGCGGTTCGGCCATTCTTATTGCAGGAGATGCCAATTACTGGTATGAAAGCGGTGCTGTAAAAGATGTTACGATCAGGAATAACGAATTCAGATATCCTTGTAATTCTTCTGCATATCAGTTCTGTAATGCCATTATCAGTATCTATCCGGAGATTCCGGAAGCCGACCCGGAACAGGCTTATCACAGAAATATTACTATTGAAAACAATAATTTCAATCCGTTTGATTACCCGGTACTTTATGCCAGATCAGTGGACGGACTTAAATTTATAAATAATACCCTTACCCGAAGCAAAAAGGAAAAGCCCTGGCGGAATGTAAAATATAATTTCTTTTTGGATGCCTGCAAAAATGTAGAAATATCGGGAAATAAGATCGGGAATGATGTTTTAGGAAAGAACATCCTTTTAAAAGATATGAGACCTGAAGAATTACATTTAAATGATGCTTTACAGGTAAAGTAAATTTATCAGAGTTAAATTTAAACCGTTGCAAAACTTTATTGAAATAAAAAAATGTAATAGATAAAACGGTTAAACTTTTAGTACGCGATATAGGTTTAAAATCTTTTCAAATCTAATAAAAGCTAAAATTGTCAACTATATTGTCAATTATATATGTAATAATCTGTATATTAAATACATACATGGTTTTTAGTGGAGATGGAGGGACTCGAACCCTCGTCCAAACAAGCAACCAAAATACTTTCTACATGCTTAGTTTTTATTTGATTTTCGTCCCGTAGCCGACTAAAAACTATCTACTTCGGGCTTAGCTTCTTAAATTTCGAAATGTAACCGAAGCCTTTACATTTCTAGGTTTACTTTTACGATGCCTCTTAACTGAACGCCGTGAACCAAGGCTTTCAAGAGACATTTAGCTTTCGCGCCTTGCGCGACTAGGCAATATCCTACTGTGATTCAGATTATGCAGCTAAAGCGTAATTATCTTCGCCGTTTATAAAGTTGAAATCGTGATTTACGAGAACTATTTCATTACTCGGCATGCTTATATTTTGACTGATCTCGCTGTCAAAACCGGTCATCCCCATAATTTAAAAGAACTTAAGTTTGCAAATGTATAAATTTCAATTGTAAAACTTGTACTTTCGTAGCAAACCAAATACTTTTGTACAAAAGTTATACCAAACCCCTATAACCTGACATCTTTACAAAAAAATATATTTTTATGAAATTCGCCATCATCAAAGAACGCAAGAATCCACCCGATAAACGTGTTGTACTCACTCCAAAGGCCTGCCAAAAACTTTTAAAAACCTTTCCTCAGATTGAGATCAAGGTGGAAAGTTCTGATGTCAGGACTTTTTCTGATGAAGATTACAAAAATATCGGACTGGAAGTTTCGGAAAAAGTTGACGATTGCGATGTGATGCTCGGGGTAAAAGAAGTTCCTATGGAGGCTTTAATTCCAAATAAAAAGTATTTCTTTTTTTCACACACCATAAAAAAACAACCTTACAACCGTAAATTATTACAAGCTGTACTCGATAAAAATATCGAACTCTACGATCATGAGGTGATCACCGATAAAAAAGGGATACGTTTGGTAGCCTTTGGCCGATATGCCGGAATTGTAGGTACATACAACGCTATCAGAACCTTTGGTTTAAAAACCAAAAGCTTTGAATTACCTAAAGCCACTACACTGCATCACCAGCCCGATCTCATCAAAGAACTGAAAAAAGTAAAACTCCCTGCTCTTAAGATTGTTCTTACCGGTAAAGGCAGGGTGAGCAATGGTGCCAAAGAGATGCTGGACGGTATGGGGATCAAAGAAGTTAACTATAAGGATTATCTCACTAAAAACTACGATGAAGCCGTTTATACACAGATCGATGTGCTGGAATACAACAAAAGAAAAGATGGCAAAGTGATTGATATGTACGATTTTTTTAAACACCCGGAGGCATACGAAAGTGACTTTTTCAGGTTTGCCAAAGAAAGTGATATTTATATCGCCTGTCATTTTTACGCTTCGGGGGCACCTTATCTCTTTACAAGAGAAGACGCTAAATCGCCTGATTTTAAGATCAAAGTAGTTGCCGACATTAGCTGTGATATCGACGGACCTGTTGCCTCAACTCTGCGCGCCTCAACTATTGCCGATCCTATTTATGGTTATGACCCTTTCGGGGAAAAAGAAACTGATTACCGGAAAAAAGAGGCTATTGCCGTGATGGCCGTTGATAACCTGCCCAACGAATTGCCAAAAGATGCTTCCGAAGGATTTTCAGAGAATTTTGTGAAATATGTAATTCCTGCTTTCTTTAACGGAGATAAAGACGGAATCCTCGAAAGAGCCCGTATGACACAAAATGGCAAACTGACCGATCGTTTTGCTTATCTGCAGGATTTTGTAGATGGAAAAGAATAATACAGAAAAACGAATCAATAAAATTTCGCTTTAGTTTTAAAATTTTCGTCAAATTTTATTATCTTGTTACCTCAGTTTCTGATGGCAATTATTACTGTTTATTTTCTCTCCGGATTCATGTTTCTTTAGTATGATATTTTTTTTAAAAAATGTCATTCAGTTGGATATAAATTTTTTTTGATGTCATCTGTTATTGTTTAAAAAAATATAACAATTTTAACAATTTTTAAATTTTTTTTATCATTTTACTAATGTTAAGAAATTGTAAATTCAACAACCACGCGGCATTAGAAAAAGAATACGCATCAAAAAAAAATATTAACCATAGATTGTTAATAATTAAATAAAACACGATGTTTTTTTTTTGTGTTTTATTATAATTTTAAATCCGGTAAATAACAACTTAAAATCTTATAAAAACAATGGTAGAAGAGAAAGTACAAGAGGCAACATTTACTTATGACGAGGTTCTAAAGCATTCATTATCATACTTTAACGGTGATGAACTTGCTGCAACAACTTGGATTAATAAATATGCTGTAAAAAACAAAGAAGGAAAATTTTTAGAAAAAACACCTAAGGATATGCATATTCGTATGGCAAAAGAATTTGCCAGAATAGAATCTAAATATGCACAGGAAGAAGTACCTCTTGATAACTTATCTGACTACGGAAAAAAAAGAGATCCGTTAACCGAAGAAAAGATCTATAAACTATTTGAAGATTTTAAATATGTAATTCCTCAGGGAAGTGTAATGTACGGTCTCGGAAACAAGGAAATCGTTGCCTCATTATCTAACTGTATCGTTATTCCTCCTGTTCACGATTCTTACGGTGGAATTTTCTATGCTGATCAGCAAATGGCACAATTGTTCAAACGCCGCTGTGGAGTAGGAGTAGATCTTTCTAATCTGCGCCCTAAAAATGCTTCTGTTTCCAATGCAGCAGGAACAACAACCGGAGCCGTTTCTTTTATGCACCGTTTTTCAAGAACCACACGCGAAGTGGCCCAAAACGGGCGCCGTGGTGCTTTGATGCTTACTATGGATATTGCACATCCGGATGTAGAAGAATTCATCACAGTAAAACAAGATCTTACCAAAGTAACCGGTGCCAATATTTCTATCCGCCTGTCGGATGAATTTATGGAAGCCGTTGATAAGGATACCGATTATACTTTACGCTGGCCTATTGATTCAACTTCTCCTAAATATGAAAAAACTGTAAATGCAAGAGAATTGTGGAATAGAATCATTAAAAGTGCGCACAATACTGCCGAGCCCGGATTGATCTTTTGGGATCGTCAGCACTATTATTCTACTTCTTCATTGTATCCCGGATTTAAGAACTCTTCAACCAATCCATGTTCTGAAATTGCCATGCAAGGAGGAGACAGTTGCCGCCTGATCGCAGTTAACCTGTATAATTTTGTTGAAGAACCTTTTACTAAAAAAGCCCGGTTTAATTATAAAAAATTCTATGAGGTGGTTTATGAAACCCAACGTTTGATGGATGACCTTGTTGATTTGGAACTGGAATCAGTAGATAAAATCCTTAGCAAGATTGAATCTGATCCTGAACCCGACAATATCAAACAAACCGAGATCGAAACCTGGAAACTTCTTCAGGAAACCGGTAAAAAAGGTCGAAGAACCGGATTAGGCTTTACTGCCATGGGTGATGCTATTGCTGCTTTAGGAATTAAATTCGATACGGATGAAGCCCTGAATGTTGTTGACGAAATGATGAAGACCAAACTCTCTGCTGAATTTAACAGTAGTGTAGACATGGCTATTGAAAGAGGCCAGTTCGAGGTATTCAACCGAAACATCGAAGATAAATCTGAATTCATTCAGATGATGAAAAATGAGTTTAAAGACATCTACGACAGAATGATGATCCATGGCAGAAGAAATATCTCTATCAGTACCGTTGCTCCTACCGGATCACTGAGTATGCTGGCCCAGGTTTCTTCCGGAATTGAGCCTGTATTCCTTTTATCATACAAACGAAGAAGAAAGATCAATACCCACGATAAAAAAGCAAAAGTTGATTTTGTAGATGATCTTGGAGATGCTTTTGAAGAGTTTACCGTTTATCATGCCAAATTAAAAACATGGATGGATGTTACCGGTGAAACCGATGCCAGCAAGAGTCCGTATGCAGGAGCAACAGCCCCTGAGATCGACTGGCATAAACGTATAGAATTACAGGCGTTGGTACAAAAATATACAACGCACTCTATCAGCTCTACCATCAATCTGCCCAATGATGTATCAGAAGATGTAGTTGGGGAAATCTATATGGAATCCTGGCAAAAAGGTTTAAAAGGAATTACTGTTTACAGAGATGGTTCAAGAAGCGGTATCCTTGTAGCTGATGATAAAGATAAGAAAAAAGAGAAATCTGCTGAGACCAATTATCAGAAAAAGACAGGTGTTTTCCCAAAACGACCAAAAACTATCGAAGCTGCTATCGTAAGATTCCATAACGAATCTGAAAAATGGCTGGCAGTTGTTGGTTTGATCGAGGGAAGACCTTATGAGATCTTTACAGGTAAAATGAAAGATGCTTTCAATCTACCAAGTTATGTGGATAAAGGATGGGTGATCAAAAGCAGAAACAAAGAAGGAGTTGCCCGCTATGATTTCCGGTATGTTGATAAAGAAGGTTATAAAATTACCATTGAAGGTCTATCACGTTCCTTTGATAAAGAATACTGGAATTACGCTAAACTGATTTCCGGTGTATTGCGTCATGGAATGCCTATGCCTTATGTAGTTGATCTGATCAACAACCTGAATCTATACGATGAACACATCAATACCTGGAAAAACGGTGTTTCCAGAGCATTAAAAAGATTTGTTCCGGAAGGAGCAGAAGCAGCCGATAAAAGATGTCCGGAATGTGGTGATCCGGAAGGATTGATCTACTCGGAAGGATGTTTGAAATGTAAAAGTTGCGGTCATTCAAAATGTGGATAAGACTTTTATATAAATGTTTCATAATTCCCAAAAAACCTGTGAAGATTATTTTTCACGGGTTTTTTTCTGTTTTCCTCATT
>QNYL01000078.1 GCA_003973375.1 Flavobacteriia bacterium | reverse complement strand
GACATTGTATTTTCTTGACAAATTAAATGTGTTAACTCAAAGACTTGACGCAAAATATGATGTATTTAAATCAAAGGGAAGATATTTAAACGAAAGACAAAAAGAGATAAAAGAATATTTAATTATAAATCAACCTTTGAAAATATCAGATATAGCAAAAAGATTTGAAAATATAAATATAAATACAATCAAGAAAGATTTGCAGTATATGAAAAAAGAGCAGATAATTATAAGTGTTGGTAAAGGAAAGGGAACTATATATTTGATTGAAAAAGAGAAATAACAATACCACAACAAAAAATATAGTGCCACCTGTCTGCCGAACAAGCAGGTATTAAAGCTAGTGAATAAAGTATAGATTATCGTAACTTGAAAATATTAGTTTTAAATTGCAGTACGCACTTTATTTAAGCCGTTGAAAAAAATGAAAAACGAACTCAAAAACTAGTATAAATGAATTGGATTTTAGGGATACTTTTACTAGTAATAGCGGTTTATTTTCACTACAAGCATTCTCAAAAAAAGAGACTGAAAAATCTAAATATTTTGCTCAAAAAGAATTGGGGAAAACCTAAAGAAGGAGAATATTACAACTTTGATCTTATTGAACGGTATTTTACCAATAGCTTAAATAAAAAAATAGCTTTTCATATAATATCGGACATGACAGAAAACGATTTAGATATAAACGAACTTTTTAAATTTATTGACAGAACCTCATCAAAAATTGGACAACAATATCTGTACTATAAATTAAGAACAATAGAAAATAAAGAAAAACTGAAAGAATTTGATAAGCTTATTGAGTTGTTTAAAAATGATAATGAGTTAAGGCTACAATCTCAAATTGTATTATCTCAATTAAATTCGTATAATTCATATGACCTAGAGAAATTAATTCATAATCTTGATATTAAAAAACCAAATTATACCAAGTATCTTATTCCATTATCCTTAACAGCTATAATTTCAATTTTTTTAGGTTTTTTCTATCCTATTTTCTTTTTAGTTTTAATTCCTGTTTTTTCACTAAACATTATTTTTCACTTTAAGAATAAGGATAATATCTATTATTATGTTAGTGCTGTAAATCAACTTAGTTTAGCTTTATCTGTAAGTAAAAACCTTGCATCATTCCCGGAAATCAGACATTACTTTACTGATTTTTCATTTATAAAACAAATTGATAAAATAGAACTGAAGACAAAGTTTATAGGCTTTGAAAAACATCTGGTAAATGAATTTGCAGCCTTGGCATGGTATGTAGCTGAATTGATAAAAATTCAATTCAATATCGAATCTATTATTTTTTATCGATTTATAGATGATATTATTCAGAAGAATAAAAGCATTGATACATTATTTCAATTTATTGGTAAAATTGATGCTGCAATTTCTGTAGCCTCAGTTAAATCGGGAGAATATCAAACTTGTCAACCAGAATTTAACACCAAGAATATAATTTCAGTAGCAGAAATTTCACACCCAATTATTAAAGAATGTATAACAAATGACATTGAATTAATAAATAAGAGCCTATTGTTAACGGGTTCCAATATGTCGGGAAAAACTACTTTTATTAGAACAATTGCGATAAACAGCATCTTGGCACAAACCTTACATTTCTCTTTTGCAAAAGAGTTTTCTTTACCTTTTTATAAAGTATATTCATCAATAAGGATAACAGATGATCTATTAGATGATACAAGTTATTATCTAAAAGAAGTTTTGACTATTAAGGAACTTATCGAAGCGTCTAACGATCCTGAACCTTGTTTATTTGTTCTTGACGAGATATTTAAAGGAACGAATACAATAGAGCGAATTTCAGGAGGGAAAGCAATATTGTCATATCTAAACAAAGGCAACAATTTTGTTTTTGTATCAACTCACGATGTAGAACTAACTGATTTGTTAAAAGATGAGAATTTTGAACTTTATCATTTTACAGAAAAAATTGAAAATAATGAAATGTTTTTTGACCATAAACTAAAAAAGGGGAAATTGAAAACACGAAATGCAATAAAAATACTAGAATTATATGATTATCCGGATGAAATAATAGCAGATGCAAGGAAAACGGAAAAGGATAACTTTTGTTAAACAACAAATAAAAAAACCTCCTCAATAAAAACAATATTCAATTGAATTCATAAAAAATGGGACAACAGATGTTCATTATATCTTTAAAAATGTAAAACTGAAACAGGGAAAAAATATTATTAAGGCTACGGCCGGAAATAAGCCGAAGGTTTCAGACACGATAAAATGGACACTAACCAAAAAATAGTTTAATTATGAAATATTCTCTTTTAGTTTTTATTTGTATTGCATTTTTAAGTGGCAAAGTTCATGCTCAGGATCACTCAGTAAAAATGAATGGAACTTTGAGAGTAAGCAAGATTAATCCGCGGTATTTTACCAATAACAGTGGCCAGGCGATATATCTTACAGGCTCACATACATGGAACAACCTGGTTGATATGAGCCCGAAGGACGCACCGGAAAAATTTGATTTTCCCGGTTATCTACAATGGCTGAAGAAATATCATCACAATTTTATCCGTCTCTGGAACTGGGAGCTTCTCAACTGGAATACAAGTGCAAACCGGGAAAAAGAACCTAAGAACCTTACGGTAGTTCCGCACCCCTGGCTTCGTACAGGTCCGGGAGTTGCTTTGGATGGTAAACCTAAATTTAACCTGGACCGATTTGACCCTGCATTTTTTAAACGCTTAAAGAAGAGAGTGAAGATGGCCGAAAAGGAAAATATTTATGTATCCATTATGTTGTTTGAAGGCTGGGGATTGCAGTTTTCTCCCAATGCATTTAAAAATCATCCCTTTCATCCTGATAATAATATCAACGGGATAAACGGAGATGCTAATGGCGACGGCAGAGGTGTTGAGATTCACACTTTAGCGAACAGGGAGATCACAAGAATACAGGAAAATTATGTTAAAAAAGTACTCCGGACACTTAAGGGTTTTGATAATGTATTGTATGAGATTGGCAATGAGATGCAAGCCTCTTCAACAGAATGGCAGTATCACATGATTGCTTTTATAAAAGATTATGAAAAGACCCTGCCAAAACAACATCCTGTAGGGATGACTTTTCAACACAGAGGAGGAAGTAATAGTACATTATTCAATAGTCGGGCAGACTGGATCTCGCCTAATCCGCAGGGAGGATACCGGGATAATCCACCTCCCGGAAAGGGTGATAAGGTTATAATTACCGATACGGATCATCTATGGGGAATAGGAGGAAATCAGGCCTGGGTATGGAAAAGTTTTCTTAGCGGACTGAATCCCATTTTTATGGATTCATATAAGTGTAAGATTTTAGTAAGAAAGTGTGATAGTGATTGGGCAGAACCAATCCGCAAAAGCATGGGTTATACCCTTTTGTTTGCCCGTCGTATGGATCTGATACATATGAAGCCTGAACCGGGTCTGGTCTCGTCAGGATATTGCCTGTCAAATAAGGCTAAGGAATATCTTGTGTATCTGCCTGAAGAAAAGAAAGTGGAAGTTGATCTTACGGAGGCAGGAGGCTTATATCAGGAGGAATGGTTCAATCCGGATAATGGTGAAACTGTAAAGACTGAAGTGATGGTAAAAGATGAAAAAAACACCTTTATTTCTCCGTTCAATAACGCCGGTACGGTATTATATTTAAAGAAAGACGGAAAGTGAATTTAGTTTAAGAAAAATATTTTTTTAGATCTTTAATGATTAATCTATTAATTTTGATTTACATAACGTAGTGTCAATTTTGTTATTTGAAAGTTTAGCAAATACAGCCAACGGATAACAATTTAAAAAATTAATATCCCCTTTATTTATTGAATCGTAGACACTATTATAATATTGATTAGATTTATTAATGTCTTTCTTAAAAAAATAGGCTTTAACCCGAAAAATTCACCGCTAAGCTAATATTTTTGTGCCAATTTACTTGATATCAATATTTTATTATGAAAATTTGTAAATTATACAGGTTAATTTGCATTTTCAATTCATCAGAGGATGTATTTCCACATCATCTCCCAGCCATCGCTGGATGGTACTGTAGATTTTTTGCCGGCCGGCAGCATCAAAATCTTTAATACGGGTTTTATGTGATCCTCCGGGCAATACCATCTTTACGGCATCCACTCCGGGTTTTGGCGTAGGCGCACAGGCTCCCCAGGTATCGTATTCCCCATAAATATAAAGAATTTTATCTCCTTTATTTTCAATATAATCCCGTACTTCTTTTATGTATTCCGGATTATAGGTAAGATCAACATCTTTAGGGGCAAAGCGTAGATTGGTTGGTTTTTTTGCATAACGCAGCATATCTTTAACGGGTGTGGTATCAAATCCGTAATATCCCAACTCGGTCATATGCTGATAGAACGAGGGTAACAGGTCATGATAGGTCTTGTCACTGTAAAATCCTATTCCTACGATCTTATTGATATAATCGAACATTTCTTTGGCATTGGCATTCTCTCCGGGTATCTCTTCACATTTTCCTCCCCATTGCCAGAAGGAAAAAGGAAATTCCAATACAGCATATTCCAGAGCTTCATCTGCAGGAACTATGGTAAAATTCATTTTCTTCTTTTTGGCATAATGTTTCAGTTCATAAATTACCGCTTCTCTTTTATCGAGAACACGCCGTTGAAATCTTAGAATTTTTGTTCTGCAGGCCTGCGTTCCCACAGTATGATAATGCTCAACAGTTCTCGGATCTTCCTGTCCGTTGATCAATGGCGCCACATAAGGCAC
This sequence comes from Flavobacteriia bacterium, assembly GCA_003973375.1. Lineage (GTDB taxonomy): Bacteria > Bacteroidota > Bacteroidia > Flavobacteriales > Flavobacteriaceae > Namhaeicola. The sequence goes on along the minus strand of QNYL01000078.1, from coordinate 7,683 downwards.
CGCCATATCCATATCTTCCGGATATTTGAAACGATAGATCAAAACAGTTTCCCCTCCTTTACTGATTCCTGTTGAGATCCATTTTCCGGTATAGAGTTTTTTTAGTTTTGTTACCAACTGATGATAATCTTCTATAGCCTGATCATTTTTCAGATATTGCCAGGGGATAGGCTCCGGACGTGATTTTCCGTAAAAACGATATTCCACCTGTACCTGATTTCCCTTAAAGATCTTGCTCAGTTCATAAGTTCTGGGTCTTGCATTATAGCCTTCTGTAACCAGAACAGTTGGTTTCTCAAACCCTGCATGTGAGAGATAAACATAATGTTTAAAGGTTCCCGCTTCCGGATCGTTATGATCTAAAGGCTCATTCAGAATAAGCGTAAAAGCTTCTGTAAAATGATCTTTGGGTTCGGTTTTGATGATCTCGGCATCCGGAAAGAGCATTTTAAGCTGTTGTTCCAGGGTTTTGGTTGCCTGAGAAAAAGCCTGAAAAGCAAAAAGGGATAAAAAAAAGACAATTGATATTTTAAATTTGTTCATGCTGATATATGGTAATTTATAAGTATGATACGCCTTTGTAAATATATATCAACTCCACTTTATTACCATAATAATTGTAGTTTTTATTTAAAAAATGTTCGATATATTTACCTTTATAAAAAACTCTTACCATGCAATCTGTTCCAATCATCGATTCAAACCAGATCCAGGCTTATACCAACTACCCGGATCTGATTGCAGAAATTAAAATCGGGTTTTCTTCTTCCGACACTGTTGTACCTCTGCGGCATCATCACCAGTACTCAAATCCTGAAGAGCTTATTGACTCTACTTTATTGATCATGCCTGCCTGGAATCCAGGGAAAGAACTGGGGGTTAAGATCGTTACCGTGAGTCCGAACAATGGCAAATACAATCTGCCATCAATTCAGGGAGCCTATCTGCTTTTCAATGCTCATGACGGAACGGTAAAAGCCATACTGGATGCCAAAGCACTTACGGCAAAAAGAACTGCGGCTGCTTCTGCTCTGGCAGCCACTTATCTGGCTGTTGAGGATGCTTCTGTCATGCTGATGATCGGCACCGGGGTTCTGGCGAGAGAACTGATCCTGGCACACAGCAGTGTAAGAGATCTGAAAAAAGTATATGTATGGGGAAGAAATTATGCTAAAGCAGAAGAACTTTGCCGGGAATTCAGTGAAAAAGGTTTTGAAATACTTCCTGTAAAGGAAATCAAAACGGTAATTGCTGAAGCCGATATCATTTCTGCAGCCACATTATCTCAGTCGCCGCTGATTCTTGGTAAATATTTAAGGAACGGACAGCATATTGATCTGGTAGGTTCCTACAAAAAGGATATGCGTGAAGCCGATGACGAAACGATCCTCCGTTCTCAGGTGTTTCTCGATTCTTATTCAGCCGGATTAAAAGAAAGCGGTGATATTGTAATACCAATTGAAAAGGGGATTTTAAGAGAAAGAGATATCAGGGCCGATATGGAAGAATTATGTAGCGGTACGCAGGAAGGCAGAAGAAATTCAGACGAGATTACACTCTTTAAATCGGTAGGTCATGCAGTGGAAGATCTTGTAGCAGCGAAATATTATTACAACCGGATCCTTAAAAATAAGCCATGAAAACTTATGCTAATATTCCGAAAAATAAAGAATAGATTTTTTTAAAATAATTTAGAACTGATGACAAAACCAAAAGAATTTAAATTCATTCATTTATTACTGCCCATCTTATTTTTGGTTTTTATCATTGGTTATGGTTTGGTAATAGGTCCGCATTTTTTTGGAATTCCCACATTCCCTTTGGAATTTATCTTTTTGGCTGCAGCAGTTTTTACCATTGTAGAATTATTTATTTTAGGCTATAAATGGCCGGAAATACAGGATGCCATTATTGCAAAACTCACCAAGGGATTTCCGGCAATTCTGATCCTGTTTTCCATCGGTATTATTATCGGTACCTGGATCATCAGCGGTACCATTCCCATGCTTGTGTATTACGGGATCAAGGTGATCAACCCTGATTATATCTACTTTTTTGCATTTATCATTCCGATTATTTTTTCTACACTTACCGGAACTTCGTGGGGCTCTATCGGAACCATTGGAGCCGTGATCATTGGTATCTCAACCGTGATTCATGCCGATCCTGCCATAACCGCAGGTGCCATTATCGGGGGTGCTTATTTTGGAGATAAGATGTCTCCTTTATCTGATACGACTAATCTTGCATCCATTGCTACTGAGGTCAATCTGTACGATCATATCCAGTCGATGACCTATACAACTTTCCCGTCGGCCATTATTGCAGCCATAATTTTCTTTATCATGGGATTTGTTTATCCGGCAGAAAATCATATCGATTCTCTTACCAATATTACGCAAACCACCGATACAATTCATTCGCTTTTCAATTTTAATATTCTGCTGATCATACCTCCGCTGATCGTTCTTATAGGCTCCTTAAAAAGAAAAGCTACACTACCCGTTTTGATCACTTCAGCCATATCGGCGATCTTTTTAGGAATGATTTTTCAGGATTATACCTTAACCGATTTTATTCAGTCGGTTTTACACGGCTACAATACCAATATGGCCGGATGGGTAAAAAATGTACCGGAAAATATAAATATCCTTTTCAACAGGGGCGGACTTTACGAACTGAATGAAGCCATCATGTTTACTTTTATGGTTTTTATCTTTATCGGTGCACTGGATATCATGGATGCCATGCCTAAAATTGTGGGCAGACTGTTCAGATCGGTAAAAACCAAATCCGGATTGATCATCTCTACGCTTCTGGCAACTGCTTTTACCAATGCTTTTACCTCAAATCAGAGCGCTACAAGTTTTATCATCGGGGATGCTTTTAAAAAACAATACGATAAATTTGGTATCCAAAGGAAGGTGCTGTCGAGATCTATTGAAGATTACGGTACCATGATAGAAACGCTGGTACCCTGGACGGCTTCTACTATTTTTGTTGTTGCAACGCTGGGGGTACCTTATGCCGATTACTGGCACTGGCAGCTTTTATCGCTCATCAATATCATTGTGGCTCCTCTTTTAGCCGTTACCGGAATAGGATGCTTTTACAAGGAAAAGAAATCTAAAAGAACAAAAATCACAGACTCTCATGAAAAAAATGAACTTTAAACCGGAAACTTATCTGGTTCACGACGGAAAGAAATCACACAGCAAAGGAGCTGTGGTTCCTCCCATTTATCAGAATTCGCTTTTTACCAAAGAGAGCTGGGATGAAGTGGATAAAACTTTTGACGACAGGATCAATAACCTGATCTATTCCCGGGGGCATAACCCTTCCGTAAGAGTTGTTGAAGAAAAGATCGCCAAATTATCCGGCGGAGAAAAAGCACATTTATTTCCTTCCGGAATGGCAGCCATCAGCGCAGCTATTTTATCGTGTATCAAAACAGGAGATCATATTGTGGCCATTAAAAATATTTATGGTCCGGCCAATAATTTGCTCCAGAATTATTTAAAGCCAAAATTTGGAATTGAGATCACCTATATTTCAGGTAATAATGTGGAAGAATTTGAAAAATCTATTCGTAAAAATACGGCCCTTTTTTATCTGGAAAGTCCTTCTTCTGTAGTGATGAGCCTGCAGGATATCAAAGGGGTATCTCAACTCGCTAAAAGCAAGGGGATCAAAACCATTATCGACAATACCTGGGCATCACCGATTTTTCAAAAACCCATAGCTATGGGAATTGATCTTGAAGTACATTCCTGTTCAAAATATATTGGTGGGCACAGTGATGTGATTGCCGGTGTGGTTATTGGTAAAAAGAAAGACCTGGATCTCATTTTTGTTAGAGAGTTTGAACTTCTCGGTGCAAAAACAGCGCCTTTCGAGGCCTGGCTGATCCTGAGAAGTCTGCGAACTTTATCCATCAGAATGGAACGTCATCAAAAGAATGCAATGGTTGTTGCCGAATTTTTAGAATCTCATCCAAAGATTGAAAAGGTCAATTACCCGGGCTTAAAAAGCTTTCCGCAATATGAACTCGGCAAAGAACAAATGACAGGCTATTCGGGGCTGATGAGTTTTCAGCTGAGAACAGATGATCTGGAAAAGATCAAGGCTTTTTTTAACGGATTACAACTGTTTCAGATCGGAGTGAGCTGGGGCGGACATGAAAGTCTGATCTATGCTCCGGCCATCAGTTATCTTAAAGAACTCAGTGAAGATCAGTTTAAAGGTATGGGAATTTCTTTAGGGGATATGCGGATATCTGTTGGTTTGGAAGATCCTCAGGATCTGGTAAATGATCTTCAACAGGCACTTAATTTGGTGTAAAGATTATCAAAATAAAGGTTTTTATGCCATAAAACGAATACTGGAGACGCGATTTAGGGTTTCATCTAATTTCTGTACAATCAAAGCAGTCAGCTTTTCTCTATAGCTCCAATCCGGCTTTCTGTAGGAATTCTTTCATTGAGATATGAACATACCCTCTGTCGGCAGCTCTTTCACCTTCTCCATTGGCATATGCAACCCACATTTCAAGAGTAGTAGCATCATAAACAACATCCATCAGATTTTCGTTATCTGCAACAGCTTTTGAAAGCTCAATCATCTTTTCCGGAGTAAAATTCCCAAGGTTGTTTTTAATGATTTCAGCTGCTACCTTATTATTCATTGTATGGTAAATCACGTTGGAAAATGTATTTGGAGCGACATTATCTTCCGGATTGTTATCTTTCCAAATATGATACTTCACTTCATCAGGAGTTGAAACAAGAATCTTCGCTCCTCCCTTAGTTGCCTCATTACCGTCACTGAAGAATAGGTAGTAACGCTTGATTAGCGGAGTAGTTTTAATTGTTGTTAAAATATCATCAAGATTTTTTGTGTCGTACATCATCTTACGGAAAAGGAAACTAAAATGAGCTCCCTTCAGATCATAAGGTATTTCTGAACTAGGTGATTCTCCTTTTTCTCCAAAAACTAGGTGGTTGGCATTCATTCCGGTATGTGAGGCAATGTAGCCTGCAAACGACACATTTACATGAGCTGTACCTTCATTTGGAACATAGATTACCACCACAGGATGATCTTGCAGCTTAGCATCCATTGTGAAATCTAGGTTGCGAATTTGTAGCGTATGCCCGTTGGCAGTACCCTTACCCCAAACGGCAACACCGCTACAAGAATAGGGTGTGATGAGAGGAATAATATGACTGCGTTGAAACAATTTAAGATCGATTCCTGAACCTTCAGCAATACCTTTCATCTCTTCTTTTACTCTGTTATCGATGTAAGGAGAGTTGGTTTCCCATGCCTTGTCCAGTTGCTCATTGCTTAATAGCTGAGGTTCTTCCTGTTGTGCAGCCTTGAGAAAATAGGTTAAAGAAGCGGTGATGTCTTCTTTTAAAAGACTTCCTAACTGATGTCCCATTTCGTAAGGTGTGCCTTTTACAACGGCCACTTTCACCTCATCCATACCCTCTCCGGCAGTGAAGACTTTAGCTTCGAATTTAGTATCTTCTTTGGGTTCAAACTTATTTGTTTCACTACAGGAAGCGAACACAATTAGAGATACTAAGAACAGGTATCGTGTTATTTTTTTGATCATAATTATTGTTTAAATTTTATTAAGCTTTTTATACTCTGATCATTACGTTTGTAAATTTATGCATTTGATGTTTAAAAACATCCTCTTTTATGAGTAAAAGTAACCGGAAATGATAAAGGTGTGTATCAATCTCTTTGCATTAAAGCTTCTATCTCTTCAATCTCAATTGGCATTTCTGCAGCCAGATTGATATTGCCACTTTCAGTGATCAGGTAGTCGTTCTCTAAACGACATCCGATACCTTCTTCCGGAATGTAAATTCCCGGTTCGCAGGTCAGTACCATTCCCGCTTCAAAAGGTCGTGTATACAATCCTACATCATGCACATCGAGGCCAAGGTGATGCGCCGTACCATGCATAAAATACTTTTTATACAAAGGTTTTTGAGGGTCTTGTTTTTTTACTTCCTCAGCATTTAACAAACCCAATCCGATCAGTTGTTCCTCTACCAGTTTTGCCATTTCCTTTTCATATTCAGCCGAGACAGCTCCTGGTTTTAACAATTTTGACCCTTCTTTTAAACAGTGTAAAACCGCTTTGTACACTTCTTTTTGCCGATTGGAGAATTTACCGTTTACCGGAAAGCATCGAGTAGTATCCGAATTGTAATTGGCATAACACACTCCAAAATCCATCAGGATCATATCCCCGTCCTTACATTCGTGATCGTTGGTATTGTAGTGTAAAGCACATGCATTTTCTCCGGAGGCAATTATGGGTAGAAAAGCATTCCGTTTAGCTCCTTTTTTTAATAGTTCATAGGTCAGCTCAGCTTCCAGTTCATATTCCATCAAACCGGTCTTAACCGCTTTAAGCACTCTCTTAAAACCGCCTATACTGATATCAACTGCCTTTTGAATAGAATCAACTTCTTCTTTAGATTTGATCTGACGCAGTTCACGGGTGATCTTTGCCGCTCTTTTATAATCGTGTAAGGGGTATTTTTCTTTGCAATAAGTAATCATCCGGTCCTGACGGGTAAGCATTTCTGCAGTTGTGGTCTTTTTATGCTCGTTATGTCCCAGATAAAAAATATCGGCTTCAAAAGCCATATATTGTAAAGCCAGTTCAAAATCTTTCAGCCATTTTACATTTTTTACTCCTGAAACTTCAGCAGCCTGTTCCATTGTGAGCTTATCTCCTTCCCATACCTTGATCAGATCGCTGGTTTCCTTTACAAAAAGGATCTCTCTGTTCTCCGGAAGTTCCGCATCCGGATAGAGTAACAAAATCGATTCTTCCTGATCGATGCCTGAGAGATAGAACATATCGTTATTCTGAGCAAATCCCATCACATCATCGGCGTTGGTGGGCATAATGTCATTTGATGTAAAGATCGCAATGGCATTGGGTTCCATCTTTAAGGTAAAATTCTTTCTGTTTCTGATAAAAAGGGAAGCGGGCAGTTTAGGGTATCTCATGATGTTAAAGTTTCAGATGATCAATTCATTATTTGGATAAAAGTAATATTTTTAGCTTTATAAAATTGAAGGCTTTGAAAATAGTTGTTGCTCCCGATAAATTTAAAGATTCCCTTACCGGATTTGAATTCTGTAAGGCTTTCGCCGAAGGTGTTTCTTCGGTTTTACCGGATGCAAAGGTCATCGATTGTCCGCTTGCCGATGGAGGAGATGGCACCATGAAAGTTGTGAATTATTACCTGAAAGGAGAAAAAATCACTCTTTTGGTCAGCGATCCGCTTTTTCGTCCTGTAAAAGCCACTTATCTGTTTTCTAAAAAAACCAGAACCGCCTATATTGAAATGGCAGAAGCTTCCGGATTACACCTGCTATCTGAAGAGGAACGGAATTGTATGTTTACTACTTCTTTTGGTACCGGTGAACTGATCAAAGATGCTTTGGAACGGGGAGCTGAAAAGATTATTCTGGGAATCGGAGGGAGTGCCACCAACGATCTGGGTATCGGTATGGCAACTGCTTTGGGTTACCGCTTTCTTGATTCTGAAGGAAAAGAAGTGCAGCCAACAGGCAAAAACCTTATCAGGATTCAAAAAATTGAAAAAGATCGGATAAATCCCCTGTTGAAAGATCTTGATCTTCAGA
>QNYL01000028.1 GCA_003973375.1 Flavobacteriia bacterium | reverse complement strand
TAGTTTGATTTTTTTAACGATTTCTTTTTTCTTAACAATGAAAAGCTTCTTTTAGGCTATGGGAACCCAGATAGATTCCTCTGACTCAGGATCATCAGGTCTATAACCTTCACTTAAGATTTGAAAGTGCGGACGATTCTCTAAAACATAACCGGAGCCAGGAAGCCAGACCGCATAAATATATTGCATCACCGCGGAGGATTCGCTCGCCGTACCTTTATGATAAAAAACTGCATATCTCCCTTCAGGAATAACTAAAGACTCCAATTTTTCATCAATATTTTCCCAATTGGAAACCTCTGTCGCAACCCATTTTTCAAATTCTGTATCCTGATCAAAATTGCTGAATTTATTTTCAGGATTGTAAACCTGAACATCTATAAAATCATTATTCACCCTGTTTAAGATCTTATGTCTTAAGGGCATAAATTTTTTCCAGAGCTTAACGGTCTTGTCCAAGGTAAGTGTCATTTTAGCTCTGATCCCGATCAGTTTCATTTCGGGAATATATTTTATCTCAGGATTCTTATTTAAGATCATAATAACTACTTTACAGAATCCTTAGGACTGAGAACCAACAGATCTTTTGAACTTTGTATCTCTTCTTGGTTCAGTTTCATCTTAAAAAATTCTCCTTTTAAATATTTTTCAGCCTGATCACTGTAATGCTTACTAAAGACATTTCCCGACTGCCCTGTTGGAAGAATTGCCAAACAGTTCTCCACATCACTAAAATCGATCAGCCGCCTTGTGGAAGGCCCTGCAATCACCTCATATTCTCCGGTATCTGTAAAAGTAAAGATCTGATTATTGATCACCTCATTTCCCCCATCTGTTTTAAAAGGCCCCACATTAAAAAAACCTTTTAAAGATTCAACTTCGTTAAAAGCGTGTTTATGGGTAATTGATAATGCCTTATCCCAGGTCCACTCACTCACATCATCTCCAAACTGTTCTTCAAGTGCAGTAATGGCTTCGTGAAAAGATCTGGTAAAGATCTCTTCTCTGTTTTCTAAAATATCTTTAGTGGCTTTATCATCCCACCATACCGATTTATATCTTTTGATCTGTTTATCAATCTGTCTGTGTGCCAGATATGTTCCCAGATATAATTTAAAGGTCTTTTCCCCCATTTCATCAGCAAAAGTATTGTATAGAAATCTATACAGAAACCTGTTAAAGATTGTTGGTCCTGTCAGTTCTTTTTTATAATCTCCTTTCCAGTTCTTTAAAACTTCCATAGCCTGTTTCTCAGTTTTTGAGAGATTGACATCAGAGATCTCTTTGGTAATCACTTTCAACTGTGAGACAATCATTGAGGAAGTATCATCAGTGATCATTCTTTTCATAAAATCCAGATCGATATCATTGTTTTCTTTAAGGAGATCTACAATTCTTTTGGCCCTGTCCTGAGGCACATAATACCCGGGATAGAACCTTCCATCAATAGCATCCGGCTGGTTGTTGGCTGAATAAACATAATTCCACCTTGGGTTTACAGCCTGCGGATTCTTATTAAAACCAAGATATTTCAGTTTATTATTTTTAGCATTTAGAATGAACTTTGTATTCTCAACATTCTCTCTCTCGTAAAGTTTAGCTGAAGCGAACCAGGCAATATTATTCTTTGCATCCCCATACATCATATTCAATCCGGGAGCGTTGATCTTAGACACTCCTTTTTTAAAATCAGCAAGTGAACGGGCATGTGAGATCTCATAGGAAACCTCAAGCATTTCATTGGGCTGTTTGGTATAGATCCAGTCCATACTAATATCCTTATCCACATCAAAAACCTCAACAAAATCATTTACAATGGGTCCGTTCTTGCCTGTTTTAAACTGAAAGGTCACATCATCACCATCTTTTACCTTAATGGTTTCTGTACGGATTTTATAATTTTGTCCTTCAGGTTCTTCAAAGAAATCGATATCATCATTTTCAAACATGGTTATGCCATAAGCATATTTCCGGTTATGACCGAGTAAAGGAAAAGGGGTTAAAGCAAGGTTAAAACCATAGATCTCATATTCGGGGGTAACGATATGTGACTGATACCATACGGCAGGTTGCGAAAAAGCGATATGCGGATCATTAGCAAAGATTACCTTTTTATTCTTTGTTTTTTTTGCTCCAACCACCCAGCTGTTACTCCCAATAAACTGAGGTACAGGAGCTGATTTGAGCAGGGAATTTACGGAGGAAGAAATATTTTCGGCTAGTTTTTTAGAATTCCGGTTATAACTGTAGATCAAAGTCGATTTCGGATTGAAATTAATATCCAGTTCCTTTACATATCTGTCGCCCAGCTTTTCTCTTAAACTGGTCAACATCGGATCGGTTTTATAAGCCATGGCAAAACTGAAACTCATATAGCCTAACACATTATAAATATCCTGAATAGTATATTTTTCTTTTTCCAGCCCCAGCAGATGAAATTCGACAGGAGTTGGCCCCTTTTCTATAAATTGATTGATACCATTTAAATAAGCCTTTGTCATTTTATAGGAAATGCTTGTTGTATCAATACGTTTAATATCTTTTAAAGCAGCCTCTTTAATACCTAAACCAAGAAAGAATTTATCAATCTTGATCATTTTTTCTCCAAAGATCTCCGATAAACGACCGGCAGCAATTCTTCGCATTAGCTCCATCTGCCAAAGGCGATCCTGAGCATGAAGATAACCAAAAGCGGTATAGGCATCCTGTTGGTTTTCGGCATAAATATGCGGAACCCCAATCTCATCAAAATAAACATTCACTTTATTCTGCAAACCTGTGAGTTGCAGATCTCCTTTATATACAGGCTTATTATTTCGTACAAAAAACCAGAAGCCTATCGCAAGCAAAAGAACAAGTACCAAAAGAATCTTTAAGATCTTCTTCAGCATTATTTTATAATTTCATCAAATATAAATAAAAAAACCTCAAAAGAATTGAGGTTTGATTAAAGTTAGTAGTAGAAAAAAGTATGTTAAGACCGTTGCAATACTCTTTTGAATTATGAAATAAAGACAATTCTTTGCCCAACTTCTTCCTACTCAAAAAAATTAAGTCCTCATAAACAAAAGTTTACTGCGGGTTAATTTTTTTTCGAGCGTCGAATTTGAACAAATGATCGCCTTTTGCAACGGTCTTATGTTATTTATGTCTTATTTGTGACAAATATAAATAAAAACATGATAAATATCATGTTTTTGAATAAAAAAGTCTGCTAATGATTTAGCAGACTTTTTTATTATTTTAAGATATTGTTTTTAAACCATTTACTAACTGTAGTGATAGATTTCGCTTTCTTTCATAAACGGATTTCCTTTGGCGTGGAGACTTGCTTTTGTTAGTGCATTAAAGATCACAAAAATAAACAACCCGAGGAAGAAAAATAAAGAAGCTATTTCAGGTATTCCAAAGCTCCAGTTATTGCCCACAGTGGCAGGAGAGATCAACTGATAAACATCTATAAAATGACCGATCAAAAGAATTACACCTGCCGTTATAACAAACCAAGGTGTCTTTTTAAAGTCTTTATCCATAAGGATCAGGAATGGAAATACAAAGTTTAGAATGATCATTCCGATAAACAAAGGTTGGTAGGTTCCAAGAAGTCTTGGATGAAAATAAGCAGCCTCTTCAGGGATATTTGCATACCATTGAAGCATAAACTGATCAAAGAAGAAATATGCCCAGAAAATACTGAACCCAAACATATAAACGGCAAGATCGTGTATATGACTTGAATTAACAAAAGGTAAAAAACCTTTGGCTCTTAAATAAATAGTTACAATTGCAATAACAGTAATTCCTGATACAAGCATACTGGCAAACACATAGAAAGAATACAACTGGCTATACCAGTGAGGGTCTAAAGACATCAACCAGTCAAACGACATAAACAACTCAAATACTGCAAAGATCACCAAAAATACTACTGAATAATTAAACGTGCTTTTATAGATCTTTATATCTCCGGAAGCATCCAATGCGATAGAATTCTTCCTTAAGATCCATCTGAAGAAGTTATACGCCAGCAGGTAAATAAAACCTCTGATCATCCATCCGGAAGTATTTAACCACCACGATTTTTCCTGAAGTATCGGATCATTTGCGGCCTCAGGACTCATCCATACATACATATGATTAAAATGCAGGCCTGATGCCAGTAAAAAGATAAACAATAAGATTGATCCCGGTAAAATATAAGCTGTGATAGCTTCCATTACCCTGAAAAGAACAATTGACCAACCGGCCTGAGCAGCCCATTGCATAGCATAAAACACCAGTACAGTAACAGAGATCATCAAAAAGAAGAAAGCTGAAATAAAGAAAGCCGACCAGGGTCGGTTTTGAGCCTGATGTAAAGCGTGCTCAAGATGTGCATGCTCTTCTTCACTGCTCATTTCGGCTGTTGCATGTTCAGCAGTACCATGTGCATCAGCTGCAGCTTCATGAGATTCAGCACTTGAATGCACCATTTCTTTTACGTCATCAGTCGTTTTAGGAGCGGTAAAGAATCCATAACCCATTCCCAGGGCTCCTAATATCATCAACACAAAAGAAAACGTTTTTAATTTACTTGAAAATGTATACATTTTTCCGGATATTTTTTATTTTTTATTAAATCTTATTTTATCAGATCTGATCTTAATTTTTGTACATACTGAACTACCTGCCAGCGCTCTTTATCGGTTAACTGTGATGCATGAGACCCCATCATATTTCTTCCATACATAATTACATGATAAATACTGCCTTGTGTGATATCTCTGTCCTTATAATTTGGCACTCCGAGGAATTTCTCATTTTTTACCAGTGTTCCCTGACCATTACCTGTATCACCATGACAAATTGCACAGTAAATGGTAAACAGATGCTTGCCTTTGGCAAGATTTTTTTCATTTACAGGTATAGGTGATTTCAGATTTTGTTTGGCAGCATTATAGCCTTCTTCCGTATTTGGATATTCGTAAACAACAGTAGATCTGCTTACGGTACCCGTCACAGGTAGCTGAGCCGAAATTCTGTTTTTAAAAACCGGATTGGCAGAATAAGTATCATAAGGCACCGAGTTATACATATCGGTATCCGCCATATATTGGACTTTTCTTTCTCTTCTATTGCCACAAGAAGTAATCGTAATCACGATTATTAAAAGAAAAGCTGTTTTTATTAAATTTTTCATCGATCTAAAGTATATGCAGTTCAATATTATTTTTAACTTTTTTCAGCAACTTTAAGCTCTATAGCGCCGGTTTTCTTTAAAAAATCTGACATTTTTTGTTCATCACCGTCTAAGGAAACTTCCATCACAAATTTATCATCTGTTGTTCTCGGATCAGGATTACTCGCTTCCTGAAAAGGCCATAGTTTACTTCTCATATAAAATGTGATGACCATCAGGTGCGCCGCAAAGAAAACAGTAAGCTCAAACATAATTGGAACAAATGCCGGCATATTTTCAGCGTAACTAAAATTTGGTTTTCCACCGATATCTTGTGGCCAATCTATAATCATCATATAGTCCATCATCCATATGGCAAAGAAAAAACCGATTACACCATAGATAAATGAGGTTATGGCAATACGCGTACCTTTAAGTCCCATAGCTTTATCCAGTCCGTGAACAGGAAAAGGTGTAAATACTTCTTCAATATGATAATCGGCTTCGCGTGTCTCTTTAACTGCGTTCAAAAGCACGTCGTCGTCGTCATACATCGCTTGAATTACTTTATTACTCATCTTAATAAGATTTAAAATGTATTTTCTTAATGTTCTTTTTTATAATTATTACCTGATGATTTCAAAATAGATTTGATCTCAGCCTGTGCTACCACAGGGAATGTTCTTGCATACAATAAGAACAGTACAAAGAAGAAACCTATGGTTCCAACATAAATACCTATATCTACAAATGTAGGCTCAAATTGTGTCCATGAGGAAGGTAAATGACCTCTACTCAGGTTGATCACAATAATGTCAAATCTTTCAAACCACATCCCTGTGTTGATAATGATAGACATGATAAAAGAAAAAGTAAAACTTGTTCTTAATTTCTTAAACCAAAGCAATTGCGGGAATACTGAGTTACAAAGAATCAATGCCCAGAAGGCCCAGGCATAAGGCCCGGTTGCAGCTCCTACAGATAGGTAGGTAAAGTCTTCATATAAACTTCCTGAATACCATCCTACGAAGAATTCTGATAAATAGGCAACAAATACAATACCACCTGTTACCAGAATTACCTTATTCATCATTTCAATATGATATCTTGTAATATATTGTTCCAGATTAGAAACTTTTCGCATGATAATCAATAGGGTTTGTACCATGGCAAATCCTGAAAATACCGCTCCCGCAACAAAATACGGAGGATAAATGGTACTGTGCCAGCCCGGTATTACCGAAGTAGCAAAGTCAAAGGATACAATGGTATGTACTGAAAGTACCAGCGGTGTTGCCAATCCTGCCAGAACCAGCGAAACTTCTTCAAAACGCTGCCAGTCTTTGGCACGTCCTGTCCAGCCGAAACTCAGTAAACTGTAGATCTTTTTCTGGAAAGGTTTTGTAGCCCTGTCTCTGATCATGGCAAAATCAGGAAGCAATCCTGTGTACCAAAAAACCAGTGAAACAGAAAGATAAGTTGAGATTGCAAACACATCCCATAACAAAGGAGAGTTGAAATTCACCCATAAAGAACCAAACTGATTTGGAATTGGCATGGTCCAGTATCCGTTCCAGATTCTACCCATGTGGATCATCGGGAAAGTACCCGCCTGAATTACGGCAAATATAGTCATCGCTTCCGCGGAACGGTTGATACCCATTCTCCATTTTTGTCGGAATAACAGCAATACTGCAGAGATCAGGGTTCCGGCGTGACCGATACCTACCCACCATACAAAGTTGGTAATATCCCATGCCCAGTTGATTCTGTTGTTCAATCCCCATACACCAATACCGGTTCCAATGGTATAAGCAATTGCTCCGATTCCCCACAAAAATGCGATCATAGCAACGGAAAAAACAAACCACCACCATTTATTGGCTTTTCCTTCAATAGGCGCGGCAATGTCATTTGAAATATCGTGATAACTTTTATCTCCTAAAATTAACGGTTCTCTGATAGGCGCTTCGTAATGAGACATAATTTTATTTAAAATTTAAATTTTGTTTTATTTCTTTAACTAATTTTGATTAAGCTTCCTTCTTGTTCTTTACTTTCAGATGATAGAAAACATTGGGCTTGGTTCCTACAAATTCAAGCAGTCTGAAAGTTCTGTCATCTTCTTCCTTTTTAGAAATTTCTGTGCTCTTATCATTAATATCACCAAATACGATCGCATTGGAAGGACAGGCACTTGAACAGGCCGTTTCAAACTCTCCGTCCCGTACAGGTCTTCCTTCTTTTTTGGCTTTAAGGATCGTAGCCTGAGTTTTCTGAATACATAAAGAACATTTCTCCATTACCCCTCTTGATCTTACAACCACATCAGGATTCAGTACCATTCTTCCAAGATCATTGTTCATATTGTAATCAAACTCATCATTGTTAAAATACTTGAACCAGTTGAAACGTCTTACTTTATAAGGACAGTTGTTGGCACAATATCTTGTTCCGATACAGCGGTTATAAGCCATCATATTTTGTCCCTGACGGCCGTGAGATGTTGCTGCTACCGGACAAACAGTTTCACAAGGTGCATGATTACAGTGCTGGCACATAACCGGCTGGAAAGAAACCTCGGGAGCATCAGAGGGATGAGTCATTTCATCAAAATATTCCCCGGTACCAAAAGTACCTTCTTCTTTTCCTTTTTCAATGCTCATATCACTGGAATAATACCTGTCGATACGTAACCAGTGCATATCCCTGCTCACCCTGATCTCATGTTTTCCTACAACAGGTACATTATTTTCAGCATGACAGGCTACCACACAGGCTGCGCAGCCGGTACAGGTTGCAAGATCAATAGACATATTGAACTTGGTACCGATACTATCATCAAATTTTCTCCAAAGATCAACTTTATCCTCGGTTACTTCCTGATGTTCAAGGGAGTATTTTGGTTCCGGATTCCATTCTTCTTTTGGTTTTGAAATATATTCTGCCAAAGTAGTTTCTCTGGTAATATCACCTTCCCTACCCATAATGGTATGTTGAAGTTGAACACAGGCAAATTCATGTTCGCCTGGAGATTTTACTACCCCAAGATCATGGAAGAACTTTCCTGAAAAAGGATAAGCATTTACTCCCACATTCATTTCTTTTTGTAAATCTGTGCGGCCATAACCTAAGGCCAGTGCATATGAACCCGGAGCCTGTCCCGGCTGGATATAAACAGGAATTTTCTTAAGATTCACTCCGTTGGCAGATATGTTTACTAAGTCTCCGTTTAATGCTCCGTTATCAACCGTCCAGTTTTTTAATCCTAATTTTTCAGCGTCAATTCTGGAGATCAGCAAATAGTTGTCCCAGGAAGTTCTCGTAATCGGATCCGGTAATTCCTGCAACCACGGGTTATTGGCCTGCTGACCGTCTCCCATCCCAGCTGTGGTATAAACCGTAAGTTCCCGTTTAGCACCTTTTATAGAAGCCAATTCTTTTGCAGCTGCATTGACATCTACAGTAGATGTAAATTCAGGCACTTCGAACTCTTTGGTAAATACACCATCATGTAAGGCTTTATTCCACGATTTTCCTGCCAGAATATTGTTGTTCCAGTTCGATTTAAGGAAATCGTAAAAACTTTCCTTCTTTCCTAACCATTTTAACAGACTGCACTGAAACTGCCGTGTATCGAACAAAGGTTTAATAGTAGGTTGTATCAGACTGAACTGACCTTTTTTGATCATTACATCTCCCCAGGATTCAAGATAATGAGGAATTGCTGCTACATATTGAGATAGCTGTGCCGTTTCATCATTACTTATGGCAAAATCAACACTTAATTTTACTTTTTTCAAACCTTCAGCAAAATCTGCGGAAGCAGGTAATGTATAAACCGGATTAACATTGCTCATAAACAGAGCAGAAACTTTTCCGGCATTCATATCGGTGATCAGTTGTTTTACCTTTGCATCATCACCATGACGTACATTTCTTGTGTTAACCGTATCTAATGCTTCACTTTGTAACTTTTTATTGATGGCCAGTGCCAGAAGCTGAGCATTTTTATCCTGAATTCCGGTAACAACCACTGCTTTCTTTCCTGCTTTCACGATCTGACCTGCCAAAGTATTCAATTCAGAATTCTCTCTGGTTGAAATACCGTTTACAACAGCTTTGTATAATTTTAACAATGCCTTGATCTGCCCCGAAGGTTTAACCATAATTCTTTTATCAGCATTACCACCGGTTAATGACATATTAGACTCTATCTGAACATGATAAGACATTTTACCATTCTTAGGCACACGACCTTTGGCGTAACCGGGAGCAAATCCTCCCCCCTGCCAATCTCCTAAGAAATCGGCACCGATAGAAACGATCATATCCGCTTTAGAGAAATCATAATCCGGCAAAGCTCTGACGCCATACATTTCTTTCATGGCATCTAAAGCTGCACTTTCAGAGACTGCATCGTAAACTACATGCTCAACATTACCAAATTCTTCTCCGTAAGTCTTGATCAGTTTACCTATACTCGGACTCGCGCAGGTATTGGTTAAGAAAACCAGTTTTCCACCGGCATTTTTTATTTCATTGAGTTTGGAAACTACTTCAGCATCAAATTTCTTCCAGGTAGTGTCTTTTCCATTTGCTTTGGGTCTCTTTAATCTGTTTTCATCATATAGTGAAAGAACAGAAGCCTGTACCCTTGCATTAGTTATTCCTGTTGCAATATCTTTATTGGGTTCTATTTTGATCGGGCGACCTTCTCTTACTTTTACAAGTATATTGGCAAAATCAAATCCGTCAGCCATGGTGGTCGCATAGAAATCGGCCATACCGGGCGTTACATCATCGGGTTTAACCACATAAGGTATCGATTTGATCACCGGTCCTTCACAGGCAGCCAAAGAGGCTACAGCAGTAGAAAAACCTAAATATTTCAGAAAATCCCTTCTGCTGGTTGAGCTTGCAGTTAAATTTTCTTTATCCCCCAGAAATTGATCTGTTGGTATTTCTTCTACAAATTCGTTCTGTTTTAGCTTTTCAACAATCGAGCTGCTTTTTTTAAGCTCTTCAACACTTTTCCAGTATTTCTTGTTAGATGCCATTTATTATTTATTTAATGATTGTAAGAACCAAAGATCAAATGCTTTGATATCTTTTTATTTTTTTAATTATTCTTTAGTAGTGGCACTTACCACATTCTTTACCTCCTAATTCAGCGATGGTCACTCTTTCAATACCTCGTTTTTTAGCGAGTTGTTCATGAATCTTGGCATAATAATCGTTGCCTTTCAAATTAACATCTGTCGTTTTATGACAATCAATACACCATCTCATGGTAAGCGGAGAATACTGATAAACCTCATCCATCTCTTCAACAGGTCCGTGACAGGTCTGACATTTCTGGCCGGCAACAGTAACGTGTTGTGAGTGGTTGTAATAAACAAAATCGGGAAGATTATGAATTCTGTTCCATTTGATGGGTTTTACCTGATAATTTTCAATATAGGCTGCTTTTTCAGGATCCCATCCAATAGCATCATAGATCTTATGGATCTCATTATCGTAGAAAGTTTTTTCTTCTGCGGAAGCTACTTTTCCTGTATATTCTGAGATACTCTTATGACAGTTCATACAAACATTTACAGAAGGAATACCTGAGGTTTTACTGTTCTTAGCAGAAGAGTGACAATATTCACAATCTATTTTATTATCACCTGCGTGAATTTTGTGTGAAAAAGCAATGGGCTGTATGGGCTGATATCCTTGATCAAGACCAATTCCCATTAAACTGTCGAACAGAACATAAGCGGTTACCAGTAATACCAGAATCACTGCAGAAATTTTTAAAAATCCGTTTTTACTGTATAAAAGCAGCCATAACAATATGATAAACATTACCAAAACTATCGTATAACTGATCCAAGCAGTATTTAGCGGCTTGGTTGTTGCAACAGGTATTTCGGCTGCTTCTGCAGTTTTTGTTTCGGCGGGTTTTACCATTCCTGCTGTAGTGTATGCCAATATAGCATCAATATCTTCATCAGACAACTGCGGGAAGGCGGTCATCGGTATTTTGTTGAATTCCTCAAAGATGGCATTAGCCTCTTTATCGCCGCTGCTTCTAAGGGCAGCATTATCTTTTATCCAGGCATGTAGCCATTCTTTGGATCTTTTATCAGAGATATTTCCCAATCCGGGCCCTACAAGCTTACCTTCCAGTTTATGACAGGCAGCACAATGTGTTTGAAATAAGCCTTTTCCTTTCGCTGCCAAGGCAGGATCTACCTGAACAGCAGCACTTGATTCTGCAGCGGGTTTATCATCCGTATAGGCCAGAATATCATCTATATCAGTTTCCGAAAGCTGTGGAAAAGGAGTCATTGGAATCTTATTGTATTCCTCAAAGATGGCATTTGCCTCTTTATCACCACTTTTTATTAAAGATGCATTATCTTTAATCCATGAGTGTAACCATTTTCTTTCTTTTTTTTTGGTAATCCCTTTTAACGGTGGTCCCACAAATCTTTTATCTAACTTATGACATGCCGCACAATGTGTATTGAATAATTTCTTACCGTTTTCAGCATTACCCTGCTGAGCATTTAAACTTAATGAAAAAATAAAAAGGAAAGAAAGTCCGGTTAGTAAACGTTTTAATGTACTGCTTTGCATTACAATATCTTTTGAGTTATTTTAAGTTGATCTTCTGTTTTTCCTCACTGAAAAAGGAGCATAAAATTAAAACATATGCTTTTATGACAAAAATCATAAAATTAAAACATAAATGCAAAATTACATTTTATAACTTACCGACAAAATGTAATACATATTACCAACTAATTTATACTCATTCTAAATAAAGTATTTTTAATAAAAAGAAAAAACATTATTTTAGCTTTGCAAAAAACAATCTTATGAAATTTATAATTTTATTTTTCGGTATTCTGTTTTTCAGCAGCATAACTGTTTCAGCACAGAACGAACAGGGCGTAGTTAAGATTAGAGCCGATAAAAAAATTTCCGATCTTTTAAAAAAGAAGGTTAAATACAATAAAACAAAAAACACCTATAAAGGTTACCGGATACAATTATTTTACGGTAGCGAAAAAGGTTCTAAGAAAGAAATTTCTAAATTTAAAAGCCTTTATCCGGATATTCCTGTAAAATTACTTTTCAGTTCTCCAGACTGGAAGGTTCAGGCAGGAAACTACCACAGTAAGCTGGATGCCGACAGAGATCTGAAAGATATTAAATTGGATTTCCCAAGTGCCATAGTACTTCAGTCTGAAATAGAATTAAAATAATAAAGGATTCATTTTTTCTGCTAACTTTGCTGTATGAATGAAAATTTAGAGGCTTCAAAAGATCATCTTAACCCGGATGAACTGGATATTGAAAAAAAATTAAGGCCGATTACCTTTGATGATTTTACGGGACAGGATCAGGCGCTGGAAAATTTAAAGATCTTTGTTAAAGCAGCTAATCTTAGAGATGAAGCTCTTGATCATACACTTTTTCATGGCCCTCCCGGACTTGGTAAAACTACTCTGGCACATATCTTGGCCAACGAACTGAACACCCACATCAAGGTAACTTCCGGACCGGTTTTAGACAAACCTGGAGATCTGGCAGGACTTCTTACCAATCTCGGCA
>QNYL01000253.1 GCA_003973375.1 Flavobacteriia bacterium | reverse complement strand
CCAATCATCATGAAAATTATTGAGTCTGCCAACTAAATGATCATCCAGTTCAAAATATCCATAACCATAATTTCTTTCTGGATTATGTTCATAATCGACACGGTAATTCATCAATCCGACAAAAATATGTTTTGTAGGATTTTTATTTGAAATTTTCATAATTTCCATTAGCACATAGTTAAGTCAACATTTCAGAATAGGTCTCCTCTAATATAAAATATCTATCAAGCATAGTATATAATAAGGCGTGTTACTAATCACTTTCAAATATAGTTAATTATATTTTCAGGAAAAAGCCTTTGCTATTAACAAGATTGTAGCGTTGTTAACATACTTGTTTGACAGATCTTGGATATACATTAGAAAAGGATTAATAAAAGTTATATTTTTTTAGAAAAACATCCCATGAAAGTTGGCATAACAATAAATAGAAAAAATGATCAAATAGTTTTTTTTTGGAAAATATTACTGTTATGAAAAAGTTGATTATTGCATTGTTATCGGGATGAGTTTGGTGGCCTGTGATCAGGAAGAGACACTTATCACTCCTTCGTTAAAAGAGAGTGTGGAGTTTGATGTTGTCAATCCTGAATTTGAGGTAGTTGATGCTTTGAAGTCTGAGAATATTAAAAATGTTGCCGAGGATGCAGATTTCAACGGTAATGTGAATGTGAATCTGAATGATATCTGGATCGAGGTAAAGATAAATAACAGCAACCAGGCAGATATTGCAAGGCTCAATCTTTCGATGATGGCGGACGGTAATGAGGTTTCACTTTTAAACGAGGATGCTTTTGTGGCGCTTGAGAATAAGGTGACGATCGTACCACTGGTGAAGATATTGTCGGAGGAAGGCAGGATGGAGTTGATGAACAAACTGAACAACATTACAGCTGGTACTGATGAGACGGACATTGAGATGACACTTTCAGGTGAGACATTCTTTAACGAAGGCATGTCGGGCAGTGTTGACCTTGATATGGAAATGTTTATTCGATATAGTTTTTAATAATTGTTTTTATCCGGTTTTTGTTTGGAAAGGGGTTGGCTGTTTTGGCCGCCCCTTTTTGCTGTTACGCAACCATAAACATATTTTTGCGTCATGTAAGAAATGATTGTCTGAGTATGCTGAAGTTTTTGTCTGTTTTTGGGGTTGTTGTTATCATGTTTGTTTTTTCAGGATGTGTGGAAACTGTCATTCCGGAGGATTTAAATGGAGAATGGATAGCTGAGAATATTCCCGATACTCTTTATATTGTTGATGATAGCAACTTTTATCACTCTAATGAAAGTATGCATTACGATCATTACGACTACTCGGTAGAAGGCAACTCTCTGCTTATAGGGTACAGTGGTAAGATGATGATATTTGTGAAAAAGACAAAACATGAATTTGAACTTCAAGGTGATGACCTGACAATAGATTTCTCAAATGAATTCTGTTTTGGCTTTCCCAAAGAAAAGATCAATTATAAAAGAACACAAAAGTTTATACTTGAATAATAATATTGTGATATGAAAACAGCAAAATTGATCCTGCTTTTTGTTTTAATGGTAAATTTTTATTCCTGTACAGAATCGCAGGAGGTGCCTCAGGAATACATATCCATAAAGCTTGACCTGAAATCACAGGAGATAGTATACAGCTCAAATGATTTTGGCATTAATCTGTTTAGGCAAGTCGCCTCGGTAGAGGAGGGGAAGAATCTGATGATATCATCACTGAGTGTATCGCAGGCACTCGGGATGACGTGGAACGGAGCGAGGGGAACAACCCGTGATGAGATGACAGAGGTGATGGGATTTTCTGTTGATAAAGATGAAGACTTAAACACATCAAACAAAACTATTCGCGATGCGCTGCTCTCTGCTGATAACATGGTGGAGATGGATATTGCCAACTCCATTTGGTATAGGAATACTTTCCGGGTAAAAAATGAGTTTGTTGGTATAAACAAAAAGTATTACGATGCGGAGGTGAAAGGTTTGGACTTTGATGATAGCGAAGGCAGTAAAAAGGCGATCAACGGTTGGGTGAAGAAAAAAACTAAAGATAAGATAACAGAGGTCGTACAAGAGATCAATCCTGACGATGTGATGTTTCTGATCAATGCAGTTTATTTTAAAGGTAAATGGAAATATCAGTTTAAAAAAGAGGACACATCTGATGAGCCATTCCTGTATGCCGATGGCCATAGGGCAGATGTAAAGATGATGAGTCAAAATGAGCATTTGGAGTATTTTGAGGCAAATGCTTGCAGTGGTGTTGCGTTGCCTTACGGCAATGGCCACTTCAGGATGATAGTGCTGCTGCCCGATGAAGATGTTACACTGAAAGATTTTGTTGCCGACCTTAACGAAAGCGATCTTTCATCCCACGTTAATTCGGCTATGGAAGCAGAAGTCAATTTGAAATTGCCGAAATTCACTTTTGAGTGCGACTTGAGGCTCAATTACCCGCTGCAACAACTTGGAATAAAAACGGCATTCACCGATCATGCCAACCTCTCGGGAATAGGGGATCCTTCTAACCTCACCATCTCCAAAGTACAACATAAAACCTTTGTTGAGGTGAACGAGGAGGGCACGGAAGCGGCAGCCGTAACCAGTGTTACGGTAGGTGTAACCAGTGTGGGGCCAGAAGAATCTGTTTCATTTGTTGTAGACAGGCCTTTCCTGTTCCTGATACAGGAGAAAGATACGGAAGCTATCCTTTTCATAGGGCAAGTGTACGATCCCAGATAATAAAAATATGATGCATGGCGTGCCCGGCTCAATACACCTGCAAAACATCATCAATCATGTTTATCATATCTACAAAGAAATCTAAAATACCTCAATGAATTATATTATAAAAGCGGCCAAAAATTTTGCCAAAATACGTTCTGTAATTGATACTACCATCAAAAATAAAATGAACGTGATGCAAAGCCTATCTATTATTGCTAAATTAAAGACTGATTAGTAACAGAAATTGAAGTATTGATGTCTATTTTAAGCATGTGTCCACGATGAGATCACTAGAAAAAAGAAATCTGGTGACCTTCATTAAAAATCTTTATATTTGAACTTTTAGTAATTTCATATAAAACCTGTCATCCATGAAAAAAATCGCACTTCTCTTTTCTATACTATTTATCATTGGAAAATCGTATTCAAATCCAATAGTTACAGAAAACTATACTGGTGAAGTCAATACAGAAAAAATAAGAATTGTTCTTGTTGACCCTGATGTATTTTATTTAAAATCTGTTGTTTATATGACTAACCATGATATTATTAATGCTGATAACATTGAATATCTTGCTGTTTTTTACACCAAAAGTGAAATAAAATACAGTGCTGCCAAAAATTTTGTAGATGAAAATGATATAAAGTTTATAAAATTTAAAGAAATTTACGGAAACTTAAATATCAAGAGTATTTATAAAAAAAATGAATGTACTAATGATTTTAAAGAAGTTTTTAATAATTCTGATGGTATTATATTTTTTGGAGGATGGGATATCCCACCGTTTTTTTACGGACAAAAAACAGAGCTTACTACCAGAATTAATACGCCTAACAGACATCTGTTTGAACTGAGTTTTCTTTTTCATTTATTAGGAGGGAATCAAAATAATAATTTTAATAATTTTTTAGAAGAAAAGCCTAATTATCCCGTAATGGGAATTTGTCTGGGTATGCAAAGCTTAAATGTTGCCACAGGTGGTGATATATATCAGGATATACCTTCAGATATTTACGGACTTAAATACGTTGAAGATGTAATAAATCTTAGTCCGGATCAAATGCATAAAAACTATAACAAATTACTATATCCGGAAGCGGAGATTGATAATCATAGTTTTCATCATGTTAAAATTATAAATCAAAAAGTAAGAAAAAAACTTAAGATGAAGAATGGATTTAATCCAATGGTGGCAAGTAGTCACCATCAGGCAGTTAAAAACTTAGGAAAAAATATAGAGGTTGCAGCCACTTCTATGGATGGAAAAGTAATCGAAATGCTCATCCATAAAAAATACCCAAATGTTATCGCCACGCAATTTCATCCGGAATTCATCTACCTTCATGATCCTGATTCAAAAAAGAGGAAATTTAGTCCTGACGAAAAAGAATTACTTTCAGAACATGAAATTTTAATAAAAAACAAGAGTTATCAGTTTAATTTAGACTTCTGGGCATTATTTATAGCCTCTGTTAAAACGTTTAACAAGCAAGCAAAATCATAAAGCTTGCTTTTTTGATTTTGTTTTTTTTAATTTTCAAAGCGGAGCTTTACAGATAAGATAGATCCTGTTTATGAAATTATCCGGCAACGTGTACAAAGCAGTAATGTTGTTGGTACGGATGAAACAGGAGCAAAAGTAAACGGAAAAAGAAATTGGCTTTGGACATGGCAAACCCCGAAACATACCTTTTTAGCACACTCCACAAATAGAGGAAAAGAAACAATAAATACTCATTTCCCTTTTGGGTTTTCTAATAACACTCTGATCCATGATGCATGCCGTGGCCAGCTCAATACACCGGCAAAACATCACCAATCATGTTTATCACATCTACAAAGAAATCTAAAATACTTCAATGAATTAAATCATAAAAGCAGCCCAAAATTTTGCCAAAATACGTTCTGTAATTGATACTACCATCAAAAATAAAATAAACGTGATGCAAAGCCTATCTATTATTGCTAAATTGCAGACTGATTAGTAACCCATTTTTTTATAAACTGACAGCAAACCCGGGTTATCAAATAGTTTATAACGACTTCTTATATATTTACCAGAATACAGAATACAATACCACTAGAATAATCATCACTATAAATGCTCCAATATTAAATTGTGGTGTTGTTTTAAACAGTTCCTTAGAAAGCTCAATACCTTTTGGATAGTCTTTACCTTTACCTTCAAGGTAACTGATCCCCATAATAATAGCTGTGGTCAGCAAAAAGGTCATTCCCATCTGGTGCATCCAGGGCTCCATTCCCGGAACCGGAACAAACTTAAAGAATAAAGCAATAACCAAAGAAGCTAATACGCCCCAGATGGCCGCATTGTTAGTGGTTTTCTTCCAGAACAATCCTAATAAGAATACGGCCAGGATTCCCGGACTTACCATACCGGTATATTCCTGGATATACTGAAATGCCTGATCCAGACCTCCAAGTAAGGGAGCGATCATTACTGCAATGATCAGTGCTACTGCTGCAGTTATTCTACCCACTTTTACCGTTGTTTTATCATCAGCATTCTTATTGATATATTCTCTGTAAATATCCATGGTAAAAATAGTGGAGGTTGAGTTCAGCATTGAAGCCAGTGAGGATACAACAGCTGCTGCCAGTGCGGCAAAGGCAACTCCTTTAAGTCCTGTAGGTAAAAACTGTAACAACCACGGATAAGCTCTGTCTGCCTGCTCAATTGAAGGAATTTTATACTGTCCTGCTTCTCCTAATCGTGACATAATTTCAGGATCATGGACCATCTCAAAGGCGGCAATACCCGGAATAACAACTACCAAAGGAATAACCAGCTTTAAAAAGGCTGCAAATATGATTCCTTTTTGTGATTCCTGTAAAGATTTTGCTGCCAGGGTTCTTTGAATGATATACTGGTTGAATCCCCAGTAATAGAGGTTGGCTACCCATAAACCACCTATGATCACCCAGACACCCGGTAAATTCAGATAATTGTTATTAAAAATGCCATCTGAATTAAACTTCTGGATAACCATATGAAACTTCTCCGGCGCTCTTTCGAGTAACCGGCTAAAACCTTCTACAGCACCTGCTCCGTCCGATACAGTATTCAGGGCGATATAAGTAGTTACAAGTCCACCAAGCACTAAAAACACCACCTGGATCACATCCGTCCAGGCTACGGCTGATAAGCCTCCGTAAAGGGAATAAGCTGCAGCAAACAACGCCAGGCCAATAATGGCATAGATCATATCAATTCCCATAATGGTTTCTATCGCCAGACCTCCCAGATAAAGTACTGAGGTCAGGTTAATAAACACATATAAGGCAAGCCAGAAAATAGCCAGAATGGTTTTTAAATTTGAGGAATATCTTTTTTCGATAAATTCCGGAATGGTATAAATGCCTTTTTCAATAAAAATAGGCAGAAAATATTTTGCTACAATGATCAGGGTTAATGCTGCCATCCATTCGTATGAGGCAATGGCAAGTCCGACAACAAATCCAGATCCTGACATCCCGATAAACTGCTCAGCTGATATGTTTGCAGCAATCAATGAGGCTCCGATAGCCCACCATGGTAAAGATTTACTGGCCAGAAAATAATCCTCAGCATTTTTTTCATGCCCCTTCTTATCTCTTGAAACCCAAAGACCAACACCCAAAATAAGTATCGCATAGGCAACAAAAACAAAATAATCCCAAAATCCGAATCCTGTAGTCATAATTGTAATAATTCTTTAAATGTTAATAAGTCAATTCATAATCAGATCAAACCTGTACCGTCTGCGATCTTAACCTTATAGATCTTTAATTGGGTACCGGTTTTGTCCAGATATTCTTTTTCAATCTCTTCACAAAATATTTCTGTTTTATCTTTTTTAACGATGTTGATCGTACAGCCTCCAAAACCTCCTCCCATCATCCGGGCGCCTACAACATCATCAGATCTTCTTGCAATTGAATTCAGCAGATCGAGTTCTTTACAACTCACTTCGTATTCATCTCTTAAGCCTTCATGACTCTGATACATCAGTTCTCCAAACAATTCCAGATCGTTATGTTTTAAGGCTGCAAAGGCTTTTTCTACCCGCAGATTTTCTTTAACCACATAAGCACAGCGTTTATAAACCACAGGATCAAACTCTTGCTGATGTTCTTCAAGAAGTTCAGGACTTACATCGCGTAAAGCCTTTATTGTTTTATCGTATTTCTGCAGGATCTTAACACCTGTCTCACATTCTTTACGGCGGGTATTGTACTCAGAAGAGGCCAGCTCATGCTTTACCCTTGTATCACAAAGCAGGATGTTGTAATCTTTCAGATCGATATTGGCATACTCATAATCTAGCGATCTGCAATCCAGTTTCAGGGCATGGTCTTTTTTTCCGTTCATACTGGCAAACTGATCCATGATCCCACACATCACTCCGGCATATTCATGTTCAGCCATTTGCGATTTTAAGATCATTTTCATTCTGCTTTCACCAAAATCAAAGATCTCATTCAATGCAAAACCAAATCCGTTCTCTATGGCTGCCGAAGAAGAAAGTCCTGCTCCCAGCGGAATATCTCCACCAAAAACACAGTCAACCCCCTTAATTTCATATCCGTCTTTTTTAAACTGTGCTGCTACACCCAGCAAATAATTGGCCCATTGCAAATCAGATATTTTCAGATCCTCAACTTTCATTTCAAAATGCTCATCAAGATCATAGGCATAGAACCTGAATTTGTTCTGATCATTGGCTGATACAGCAAAGATCACTTCTTTATCTATTGCCGCCGGAAAAACAAATCCGTCGTTATAATCGGTATGTTCTCCAATAAGATTGATCCTTCCCGGTGATCTCACCAGCATAGGCTTCTTGCTGTAGAGCTCTTTAAATTTCTTTTCTATTTCAGATGATCTCATGATTCTTTTGTTGAAAATTTATAGGTACAGGTATAATTATAAACTTCACCGGGCTTTAAAACTGTTGAAGGGAAATTCTCGTGATTAGGAGAATCCGGAAAATGTTGTGTTTCAAAACAGAAGGCAGTTCTTCGTTCATATGCTTTTCCTCCTTTTCCGATATCACTTCCGTCAAGGAAATTACCCGCATAAAGCTGAACGCCGGGCTGATCGGTCCATACTTCCATATACCGGCCCGATTCCGGTTCATAGGCAGCCGCTGCCAGAGCCATCACGCCATCGTCCTTGTTGATTACCCAGTTATGATCAAAACCTGATCCTTTTTGTATTTGTTCGTAGTCTGAATTTATATCTTTTTTTAAAGGGGTAAGTTTTCTCAGATCCATCGGCGTATTAGTAACATCGCGTATTTCCCCGGTAGGAATCACATCATCACTTACCGGCGTAAAGGCATCTGCATTGATCATTACCTGATGATCGAGCACATCACCGTTTCCTTCACCTCTGAGATTAAAAAAGGAATGGTGCGTTAAGTTTACGATGCTTGTTTTATCGGTTTCAGCATGATAAGATATCTCCAGTTCATTTTCATCTGTTAAAGAAAAAGTAGCTTTAACCTTCAGATTTCCTGGATATCCCTCTTCACCGTCTTTGCTCAGATAACTTAATTCGAGAATCTGATCCTTATCATTGAAATCAGCATCCCAAACCACATCATTAAAACCTTTAACACCTCCGTGAAGATGATTCTCACCAATATTCTGAGACAACTGGTATTCTTTTCCTTCCAAAACAAACCTCCCGTTACGGATCCTGTTGGCACTTCTTCCAATCAGCGCTCCGAAATACGGATTCCCTTTGATATATTCGTCAATAGTATCAAAACCCAAAACAACATCTTTAAAATTCCCCTCTTTATCAGGAACAATAATTGTAACAATCTTACCTCCAAAATTGGTAATCTCAACCGTTACTCCGTTCTTATTGGATAATTTATACAAACGGATAGGTTTTCCGTTCAGTTCAGCAATGAAATCTGCTTTCTCCATCTAAATAAAACTTTAATCTTTTTACTGATCTTATTAGTAATTCTACAATCAAGAATAAACTGTTCAAATGTATAAATAAATTACTTAAAAATAGTAGGAATTTCATCATCCATTCCATTATTTTGAACAAAAACAACAGCTTTTAAGTTTCTTGTTATTTTATCAATCGTTTTTATAGTTTGTGAATAATCCTGAATATGATGTGCAAGACCCAGAAACACCAGATCGGCATCTGCGCTTTTTTTACCCAGAATTGAAATAAAATCGTCATTCTCCATCAAAAACAGCTCTACATGGGCTATTATTCTCGATTCATAAACGGCAACTTTAATCTGAGTTTCAAATATTGATCTTTCCTCCTCTGTTTTAACTACAGAGAATATATTGATTGATGTTTTTTGCCATGCGTTGTTCAAACGAATAAGGTAAGCCAACAGCAACATCAAATCACCATTTTTTTCTTTACCGCCCCACCAGATATCAATTCGCTTGTCTTTTTGTTTTGTTATAGAAGAATTAAAATGTAACAAAAGAATATTTTTATGCAGTTTTGAGATCTTTTGGATGGTTTCGAGTTCTTGCTTTTTCCCATCTTCTGTTTGTGACCATCCAAAAACAACCGTATTTGTTTTTAAACCTGCAATACCGTGTGATGCCGAAACTGTATACATACCTCTTTTAAAATCATCAACAATATTAACCTCAGTAAAAGCTTCCAACTCGGCATCTTTAAGATCTTTTCTCATTTCTAAAATAAGTCCTTTTACATTTTTAACCTGCTCCTGATCATCCGGTTTAATCAATTTTGAGATGGTTAGGATTCCGCTGTCTTGACCCAAAAGAGCAGCAAACCTAACCACATCGATCCTGGCTTTTATATCATTGATAAAAAGGAGCATAAAAGGTCTCCAGTTTCTCACATGTATCTTTCGAGAATTGAGTTTCAGCAAAGCAAACCTGCTTATCCTCATCCATATTCCGGCGGCAGAATCTCCCCACTGCTGTTCAAGATTTCTTGAGATCAGCAAGTACATGATCAGGGCTTCCAGTCCGAAAGCAAATAAAAATGCGATGGGGTTAATCAGGATCATCACTACAATGGCACCAATAGCACCGATCAGAGAAACTATCCACGGTACATTTATTCTGGGACGATAGGACGGAGATTTAATCAGTTTTTCTATGGCAGCACTTATATTGATGGCTACATACAAGGTTAAGAACAAGACCGAAACATATTGGGCAATCGTATTCAGGTTACCGATAAAGATAGCCAGAATTGCAATAAGGCCACTGATCCAGGTGGCAATTGTGGGTTGACCGGTTTTTGATAATTTAGACAGGATCTTAGGTGCCAGACCATCTATGGATAGGGCTTGAAGAATTCTCGGCCCGCCCAAAATACTACCAAAAGCAGAAGAAAGCACCGCTCCCCAAACGGCCGGATAAACAATCAGCGGACCAAAAACGGCTAATCGGGTCCATATGGTAACTCCTGCATCCGGATCAGCAAGTTCTTCAAGGGTTAAAGCTGCTGTAATCGATAAAAAGATAGGGATGATCAGATAAATAACGGCACCACTAACCACTGCTCCAAGGGTACCAACAGGAATTGATTTTTGTGGATTTTTCAGATCACCACTCATCCCGATCCCGGCCGTAAATCCGGTAACGGCCGGAAAAAAAACAGCAAAAACATACCAGAAACCTTTGGGTGCTGTTGAATAATTTGCTTCCATAACAGGAGCGTGCACTCCTTTTATCATAACCCCAATGATCAGAGCTATAATTGATAAACTTACGATGATCAGAATAGGAATTTGTGATTTCAAGGCCAGATCAGCACTTTTTCCGGAAAGAAGTGTGACCGCAACAATAAAGAAAATAGCGAGACCTCTTAAAGCAAAAGGCGGCAAAACACCCCACGACTCAGGCCATAAAACCAAAATCGATTCGGCCAGACCGAGACTGTAAAAAGTAACACTCAGAGTACGGCAAAGATACAGCGGAATCCCGATAGCACCTCCGGGTTCCAGCCCAAGACTGCGGGAGATCATATAATATTCTCCGCCTACTCCTATTTTAAAATTTGTTGAGATAGCGGAAGCACTTAAACCCGTAATAAAAGTGATGGAACTGGCCAGCAAAACAATAATCACAGTTTTGATAAGCCCTGCGTTTCCAACCACCCAGCCAAAACGCAAATACATGATCAAACCCAGAATGGTAAGTACACTGGGCACATAAACCCCTAAAAAAGTTCCGAATTTCTTATGAACGTGTTTTGAGGCTACTGACATAAAGCAAAGGTTTTGGTACGTTATAAATTTATAAAAATTTCTCTTTGAAATTGTTTTTTTTATAGCATTTGTTAAATGAATTATTAACTGTAAATTTAACATCTGTGAGATCAATAAAAATTATGGAACTAATCAGTGTACTGAAAAGCAATAATGGTAACTGCTTACGATGTTTTTTTGTTTTATCTTTGTGCTTCTTTGAGCAACTTTGTGCAACAGTTGTATCACAAAGAACCGCAAACCTCACCGCCGTTTTCACTGTGGCAGGCGGGGAAAACACTGAGTTTTACAGAGAAAGCTTATCATAAGCTTTGAAAACTTAACACTGAATTATAACAAAATTATGACTAACTTTTAGAACACTTATTTCAACAAAAATTATGAGAGTAAATAAACTAATCACTTCACTTTTCATTTTGCTGTCTACCCTGATTTCAAAAACGCTTTCAGCACAAGATTGGGCGCAGCTTAAATTCTATCAGAAAAAAAATGCATTGCTTGATTTACCCAAACCGGGAGAAAAAAGAGTTGTATTCTACGGAAACTCCATCACACAACACTGGGAGGAAGTCAGCCCGGATTTCTTTCCCGAAAACGGGTATATCGACCGGGGAATAAGTGGCCAGACCACACCCCAAATGTTAATCCGTTTCCGGCAGGATGTAATCGACCTGAAACCTGCTGTTATGGTTCTGCTGGCCGGAACAAATGATCTGGCAGGAAATACAGGGCCTTCAACACTTAAAATGATTACAGATAATATCTTTTCTATGGCCGAGTTGGCGCAGGTTCATCAAATTAAAGTAATTCTTTCCTCTATATTACCGGTTTACGATTATCCATGGAAAAAAGGAGTCTATCCCTCTCAAAAGATTGAAGAACTCAATAAAACAATAAAAAATTACTGTAAAAAACATAAACTGATCTATTTAGATTATTACACTCCGATGGTGGATCAAAGAAAAGGACTAAAAAAAGATCTTTCAGAAGACGGAGTTCATCCTAACAAAAAAGGATATCAGGTAATGGAACCTCTGGTTAAGAAAGCGATTGCAAAAGCACTTATTAACTAAAATATATGTCGTTCGATAAGGAAGCACAAAACTGGGATCAGAATCAGGAAAGAGTTGACAGGGCTAAGGTCTTTGCCGAAGAGATCCTCTCATTTATAAAGCCTGAAAAGGAAATGACCGCTATGGAATTTGGCAGTGGCACCGGGTTATTGAGCGAACAGATGAAGGATCATTTTCAATCGATTAGTCTTGTGGATACTTCTGAGGGAATGATCAAAGTACTTAAAGAGAAGATCGCAGAAAAACAATTGTCGAACTTTCATCCCTTCCTTACCGATCTCACAAAGGATCCGTTCAGTAAAAAGAATATTGATGTGATCTATACTTCGATGACCCTGCATCACATCATCAATCTCAATCAAATTTTAGGGGTATTCAATTCATTATTGAATAAAAACGGCTATTTATGTATAGCCGATCTTGAGAAAGAAGACGGCACTTTTCATTCGGGAGATGGTTTTGAAGGGCACTTCGGTTTTGATAAAGAAGAATTAACCGGACTACTATCCAAAAATGGTTTCCGGGTGGTTTATTATACCCGACCCATCACCCTGAAAAAAGAAAGAGAGGGTATTGTTAAGGATTTTCCTCTTTTCTTAATGATCGCTCAAAAAATTAATTAGGGTTTGTCTATAAAGTGCTTGATTTTTGAAAGATTAAGATTTTTGATGGATTTTTGTTTTTTTATTGCAGCAAATGCCTGTGTATTAGGCAAAATAAAAAAAGGAAAAAGGCGCAAAAAGATAATTTTTTCAATT
>QNYL01000315.1 GCA_003973375.1 Flavobacteriia bacterium | reverse complement strand
TTCCTTTAAGGATCTCGTTGCGCTGTTTTGTGCTCCTGAAACGGTTGAGATAATCTATTGTGATCGGGAAATCCTTTAATCGTTCACTAAAAGTTTTAAAATGCTGAAAGGCGAGGATCGTAGTGGGAACAAGTATTGCCACCTGTTTTCCGTTATCAATGGCTTTAAAAGCTGCCCGGATCGCAATTTCGGTTTTCCCGAATCCAACATCACCACAAACCAGCCGGTCCATGGGTTGTTCACTTTCCATATCTTTTTTTACATCGATGGTAGCGGTAAGCTGATCGGGAGTATCTTCAAACATAAAACTCGCTTCCAGTTCGTGCTGTAAATAACTGTCGGGACTGTAAGAGATTCCTTTCTGCATTTTTCTTTTTGCATAGAGTTTGATAAGATCATAGGCGATCTCTTTAACCCTTTTCTTGGTTTTTTGTTTGAGTTTTTTCCAGGCACCCGAGCCAAGTTTATATATTTTCGGGGCTTTACCGTCTTTGCCGTTATATTTACTGATCTTATGCAGAGAATGAATGCTGATATACAGAACATCACGATCACCGTAAATAAGTTTGATCGCTTCCTGGGTTTTGCCTTCCACATCGATCTTTTGCAACCCGCCAAATTTTCCAATACCATGATCAATATGCGTTACATAATCGCCAATTTCAAGACTGGTAAGTTCTTTAAGGCTGATCGATTGTTTTTTGTTAAAGCTGCTTTTTAGTCTGAATTTATGATAGCGGTCAAAGATCTGATGATCAGTATAACAGGCGATCTTAGGATCTTCATCGATAAATCCCTGATAAAGAGGGAGTACAAAGGTTTTGTATTGTACCTCTCCGTCAATATCTTCAAAAATATCGTGAAAACGTTGTGCCTGTTTCTGATTGTCACAGAAAAGATAATTTGAAATACCGCGTTTGGAGTTTTCTCTCAGATTTTCAATAAGCAAATCGAATTGTTTGTTGAACGATGGCTGAGGTTTGATGTTAAACCTGATCTCTTTAAGGTTATTTTTGCTGTGATCAGGATTCCCAAAATTTACAAGGGTATAATCCTGCAATTGATTTACGATTTCAGATCCGTTGCAAAAAAGTTCACCGGGTTTGGTATGCACAATCTCTCCGGATAGATCTTTAAAGGTTCTCTCAGCTTTATCAAAGAGTTTATCGAGTTTGGCACATAGAATATTCTTGTCTTTTACAAAAACAATGGTTTTGTTAACGATATATCGTAAAAAATTCTCCCTCTTTTCTTCGAGTAATTTATTTTCTACATTCGGCATGATCTTGATCCGGTTGATCTTGTCGATTGAAAGTTGGGTTTCTATATCAAAAGTACGGATGCTTTCAATTTCATCACCAAAAAATTCTATACGGTAAGGATCTTCGTTTGAGAAAGAGAAAACATCAATAATACCGCCCCTTACCGCAAAATCACCGGGTTCGGTAACAAAATCAACACGTTTAAAGTGGTATTCAAACAGCAACTCATTGATAAAATCGAGAGAGATCTCTTCACCTGTTTTAAGATTTATAGAATTCCGGTTCAACTCACTTTTGGTAATCACTTTTTCAAAGAGCGCATCGGGATAGGTAACGATTATCGCAGGTTTTTTTTGTGAATTGATCCGGTTGAGCACTTCTGCACGCAACAGGATATTGGCATTATCGGTTTCTTCGATCTGGTATGGTCTTCTGTAAGATCCGGGATAAAATAAAAGATTCTTTTCCCCGAGAAACTGCTCGAGATCATTTAAATAATAAGCGGCTTCTTCCTTGTCGTTACAGATCAGTAAAAAGGGATTGTCAATATCTTTAAAAATTGAAGCAAAGACAAATGAAAATGATGATCCAACAAGATTTGTCAGCTGAATCTCAGTTCTTTCTCCCTTAAGGGCTTTTACGATCTGCTTTGTTTTTGGGGAATGCCCGTAGATCTCTAAAACGGTCTGCTTACTCAAAAGGATGATATTTTAATTGGGTAAATATACATAAAGTCAGAATAAAAAATAACAGTCCGATTTTTTAGTTGGCTTAGCAAGATTTATTGCTGTAATAAGACCGTTGCAAAAGGCGATTATTTGTTCAAATTCGACGCTCGAAAAAAATTAACCCGCAGTAAACTTTTGTTTATGAGGACTTAACCTGCCTGCCGGCAAAGGCAGGCTCGCCTTGCTGCGAAGCAGGTTTTAGAGTAGGAAGAAGTTGGGCAAGGAATTGTCTTTCTTTCATAATTTAAAAGAGTATTGCAACGGTCTTGTAATATGAGAATGCTGTAATAACACGATATGTTTATGCTTTAAAAGCAAAGAATCAGATGCTTAAAAGAATTACTTAGCGTAAAATAAAAACCGATGATCTTCTTTTACTGTTAAAAAAAGACTAAATTTTTTAAATGAAATTTTGTTTCTGAGTGAATTGACTATTTTTATGCAGACAAAACCATTTACAGAAAACCTTAAAATTCAATGAAACCAAAAAAGATCACAGGAATACAGCAAATCGGAATCGGTGTGGATGATGTACATCAGGCATGGAAATGGTATCGCCGGCATTTTGGGATGGATATTGGTGTTTTTGAAGAAGCAGCTGTTGCCGAATTGATGTTGCATTACACAGAAGGGGAAAAACGCTCCCGTCATGCTGTTCTCGCTATGAATATGCAGGCCGGAGGAGGTTTTGAGATCTGGCAGCATACCGGTAAAGTGCCTGAACATCCGGGTTTTAAGCTGCAGTTGGGAGATCTCGGAATATTTGTTGCCAAGGTAAAAAGTGCAGATGTGGAAAAAGCCTTTTCAAAGATGAAAGCTGACGGGCTGGACCTGCTGGGGGAATTGAGAAGATCGCCGGATGGTACTCTGCATTATTTTGTCAGAGATCCCTATAACAATATTTTTCAGGTGGTTGAAAATGATTACCTATTTAAAAAAACCGATTCTGTTACAGGGGGTATCTATGGGGCGATCATCGGAGTAAGTGATATTGAAGAGTCTATAAAAGTATATCAGGAAATTTTGGGTTATGATGAGGTTATTTATGATGATACCCGTGTTTTTGACGATCTGAAAAGTTTACCCGGAGGTGATCAGAAAGTAAGAAGGATGTTGTTAAAACCCTCGGAAAATAGAAGTGGTGGATTTGCACCTTTGTTTGGGCCCTCACAGATAGAACTGGTTCAGTTGATCGGTAAAAAAGGGAAAAAGATCTACGGTGATCGTATCTGGGGAGACCCCGGATTCATACATATTTGTTTTGATACCATTGGAATGGATGCCTTACGGGAAGAGGTAAAACAAAAAGGATTTCCGTTTACGGTGGATAGTGCCGATTCTTTTGATATGGGAGAAGCAGCAGGACAATTTGCTTATATTTCCGATCCCGATGGCACGCCTATAGAATTTGTGGAAACCCATAAAGTGCCCATTATAAAAAAGCTGGGCTGGTATATCGATCTTAGAAAAAGAGATCCTTCAAAATCGTTACCTAAATGGATGATCTCCACAATGAAATGGAAAAGAGTAAAAGATTGATTTACTTGTTCTAAAACTTTTTTTCAATTCAAAATCACTGTTTTCCGATTAACTTTAATATGTAAATCACTGACAACCAATTTTCACCTCTTATCCTAAAGGATGAATTGATTGTCAATGATTTACTTCCTTTAGGACGGGAGGCAAAGAAATCTTTGATGAGCAATTCATCCGATTAAAAAAGTAAGCTAAAGTTTTTTTAAAAGTCCTGTTACTCTTTAATTAAATAGCTTTTGAGACTTCTTTAGTAGTTTTATCGGACAGTAATGATTTAAAATAAAATATTCCACAGTTTTCATAAATAATCCTGTCAAAAAGTCCTGAAAAGCATTTTCAATTTATCTTTTACTTAAAAATAAATTTAGATAAGACTAAAAAATATTTTATATTTACAAAAAATATAAAATGTATTCACAGTCAGAAGAGAATTATTTAAAGGTAATCTTTACTTTGCAAAAGGCTGAGGAAGCGCCTGTAAATACTAATCTGATAGCAGAAAAATTATCTACCAAAGCCTCCTCTGTTACTGATATGATCAAAAAATTATCGGCAAAAGACTTGTTGAGCTATAAACCTTATCAGGGGGTAAAACTTACTGAAACAGGAAGAAGTATTGCTTTAAAGGTTTTAAGAAAGCACCGGCTCTGGGAATTTTTTCTGGTGGATAAGCTTCACTATAAATGGGATGAGGTACATGAAATTGCCGAGCAACTGGAGCATGTTAAATCAGATTCACTCATAGATAAACTCGATTATTTTCTCGGTCTTCCTAAATATGACCCACATGGGGATCCTATTCCTGATAAGGATGGAAATTTTGCCGGGGAGGAACTTATTTCTCTTAAAAATATGGAAATTGGAGAAAGAGGAATTTTGAAGGGATTAAAGGATTCTTCGAATGTATTTTTAAAATATCTCGACAGAAAGAATATGGTTATCGATGACCAGATTGAAGTAGTGGATATAGAAAAATTTGATCAGTCGGTTTTGATTAAAACAAACTGGGAAACCTTTTATATCAGTGAGCAGGTAGCAAAAAACCTGTTAATCAAAAGAA
Source organism: Flavobacteriia bacterium (assembly GCA_003973375.1). Taxonomy (GTDB): domain Bacteria; phylum Bacteroidota; class Bacteroidia; order Flavobacteriales; family Flavobacteriaceae; genus Namhaeicola. The sequence goes on along the minus strand of QNYL01000315.1, from coordinate 8,421 downwards.
TGAATGATGAACTATAATCCTGTAACAGCTTTAGCGATCTTCGGAATCGTTTCGTTTCTTCTGTTTTTGATCTTCAGGCCGGAGAAAGGATGGCTTTGGAAATGGAAAAAGACTTCAAAAAGCGGCGGCAAGACCCTTACCGAAGATATTTTAAAACAAATGTATCATTTGGAGGATTCAGGTAAAACAGCTGATATACACATTCTAAGAGATGCACTAAAAGTAAACGAAGGTAAACTGGTTTATATCTTGAGCAGAATGGCTGCAAAAGATCTGTTGCATATAGAAAGGGACAGGCTGATCCTGACCAAAAGCGGGAAAGAGTATGCCTTAAGTATTATCAGAACACACCGTTTGTGGGAAAAATATCTGGCAGAGAGAACGGGCTATGATCAAAGAGAATGGCATAAGCAGGCTGAGAAGATGGAACATCTTTTAAGTAAGGAAGAAACAGAAAAACTGGCTGAAAAACTGGGGAATCCGATCTATGATCCACATGGAGATCCGATCCCTTCACCGAAAGGGAAAACAGCTGAATTTAAGGGAATTCCCTTATCACGGTTGTCGAAAGGCACAAAAGGCAGGATCATTCACCTGGAGGATGAACCTTATCATATTTATGAGCAAATTCTCAAAAGAAATATCACCATTGATTCTTTGATCAAAGTTGAGGAAAATGATAAAAACCGGATCGTTTTCTATTCTGAAGGAGAATATTTTACTTTATCTCCTGCCGTAGCAGAGAACATTACAGTTTCGGTGATAAAAGATGAAGATTTTAAAGATCCCGGATATTTCCGCTTGTCCCGGTTAAAGGAAAAGGAAAGAGCCAGAGTGGTTTCTATTTCCAAAGAAATGCGGGGAGAAAGCAGAAGGCGGTTACTCGATCTGGGCTTTGTAAAGGGAACACCGATCAAAGTTGATCTTAAGAGTCCGATGGGAAATACAAAGGCTTATCTGGTCAAAGGAACTTCCATTGCTTTAAGAGAAGACCAGGCATCAAAGATCCTTGTAAAAAAAGAAAAAGTATGAGTAAAAATACCAATACAGGATGCGAGGGCTGTCCACAGTATATTCCCGATGACGTGAAAAGGCTGGGAGTAGATACCGGTGATGCTGATTATGTAGTGGCCCTGGCAGGAAATCCGAATACGGGAAAAAGTACGGTATTTAATACCCTTACCGGATTGAGGCAACATACAGGCAACTGGCCGGGGAAAACGGTAACCAGGGCAGAAGGGGCTTTTATCTACGATAAGAAAAAGTATAAGCTCGTAGATCTTCCGGGCACGTATTCCTTATTATCAACATCTGAGGATGAGGAAGTTGCGCGTAATTTTATACTTTTCGGCAAACCGGATGTTACGGTAATCGTGGTAGATGCCAGCCGGCTGGAAAGAAATCTGAATCTTGTCCTGCAGATCCTTGAAATAACCAATAAGGCGGTTTTATGTTTAAATTTAGTGGATGAGGCCAAACGAAACAAGATCGAGATCGATGAAAGAGCACTGGCCAGAGATCTGGGAATTCCCGTGGTTCCTACTTCGGCAAGATTCCGTAAAGGTATCCCCGAACTTACAAAAACCATTTCAGAGGTGGCTTCAGGAGAAATTGTTTGTAAACCGCATCGCATTAAAAATATGCCTGAGAAAATAAAGAATGCTGTAAAAAAACTTTCTTCTGAGTTACGTAAGCAATTTCCGGGTTTGCCCAACAGCAGGTGGATCGCTTTCCGGTTGCTGGAAGGGGATAAAACCATTATCAACGCATTAAAAAAAAGAGAGCTGGTGTAAAATATGGAAAAAGAACCTATAGATAAAATATTAGATCTGGCTGAAGATCTGCGATGGAAGATCGGTGATGATTTTCACGATAAACTTACCGAAGGGATTTATGCCGATGCCTCGGAGATTGTCAGTAATGTAACACGATCTGAAAATTCCGGAGGCAGATCGAGACTCGATACAAGAATTGACCGTATCGTTACCAGTAAAACCTGGGGTTTCCCCATCATGTTCTTTATTCTGGCTATTGTGCTTTGGATCACAATTGTCGGTGCCAATTATCCTTCCTCTTTGTTATCGGATCTGTTTCTGAATACGATCCGTCCCTTTTTAAAGGATATGGCAGTTCAGATCAATATGCCCTGGTGGCTGAGTGGTTTTCTAATCGATGGGGTTTATATGGCTGTGGCCTGGGTAATTGCGGTAATGCTGCCACCGATGGCTATTTTCTTTCCGTTGTTTACTTTGCTGGAAGACTTTGGATACCTACCCAGAGTGGCTTTTAATCTGGATTATCTTTTTAAAAAATCAGGGGCTCACGGCAAACAGGCACTCACTATGAGTATGGGGTTTGGATGTAATGCTGCCGGAGTAGTGGCTACAAGAATCATCGACAGTCCGAGAGAAAGACTAATCGCGATCATTACCAACAATTTTTCTTTGTGTAACGGCAGATGGCCTACGCAGATTCTGATCGCCACTATTTTTTTAGGAGCGGTAGTCCCTCAGTATCTTTCGGGGGTTGTAGCTGTTTCTGCGGTAATTGGTATTGCTGTTCTGGGCATTGCTTTTATGTTTTTTAGTTCATGGCTATTGTCAAAAACCGTTCTAAAAGGAGAGGTTTCTACTTTTAATCTTGAATTGCCGCCTTATCGTCCGCCCAGATTCTGGAAAACCATCTATACCTCAATTGTCGACCGTACTTTGATCGTACTTTGGCGTGCAGTTATTTTTGCAGCACCGGCAGGAGCTGCGATCTGGCTGATCTCAAATATTGATGTGGGAGGACAAAGTATCGCAGGCTGGCTGACTGAAATGTTCAATCCATTGGGATTTTTAATCGGCCTGAACGGAGTAATTCTGCTGGCTTATATTGTTGCCATTCCGGCTAATGAAATTGTTATTCCTACCATATTGATGCTTACGGTAATGATAACCGGTGTGGCTGCAGGAGAAGGAGCCGGAGTAATGTTTGAACTTGATTCGGCCAATGAAACCGTAGAGATTCTCAGAGCCGGCGGCTGGACCTTGCTTACTGCTGTTAATTTAATGTTATTCAGTTTGTTACATAATCCGTGCAGTACGACCATTTACACAATTTATAAAGAAACAAAAAGTGTAAAATGGACGAGCATTGCTACTTTGTTACCCTTGATCTTAGGTTTTGTTGTAACCTTTTTGGTAGCTCAGATCTGGAGAATCTTTACAGGATAAATGTCTGGATCCTTTATTCCTCTGGCGACATTATTTTATAAACGATTCCGGCGAGGATTGCTCCGATAATCGGTGCTACCCAAAACATCCACAGTTGATCGATCGCCCAGCCTCCTGCAAAAATTGCCTGGCTTGTGCTTCTTGCCGGATTTACGGAGGTATTGGTAACCGGAATACTGATTAAATGTATAAGGGTTAAGCCCAGGCCGATAGCAATCCCTGCAAATCCTTTTGGAGCCTTTGAATGTGTGGCGCCCAAAATAATAATCAGAAACATAAAAGTCATAACAATCTCTGTAACCAGTCCGGCCAGTAAGCTGTATCCTCCGGGGGAATGTTCGCCATAACCATTGGAAGCAAAGCCTCCTACCTCAAATCCTGCTTTTCCGGTAGCGATAACGTATAAAATTCCTGCCCCGGCAATACCACCCAGTACCTGAGCGATGATATAGGGAAATAAATCTTTTTTGTCAAAACGACCTCCAACCCATAAGCCTACAGACACAGCCGGATTGAAATGCGCTCCGGAAATATGGCCTACAGCATAGACCATTGTTAGTACGGTTAATCCAAAAGCAATAGCAACGCCCACAAATCCGATGCCTAAATCAGGAAAAGCAGCTGCTAAAACAGCACTTCCACACCCGCCTAATACCAACCATAAGGTTCCGATAAATTCCGCCATAAGTTTTTTCATGATCAATTGATTTTTTAGTGAATAATATTTTAAAGTTCAGTAAACTATATAGTTATAAATATAGTAAAAAAAGTTAAACTGTAGTAATTTTTTTTTAAGTATTTTTAACATCAAAATACAGGTTTATATAAAGTATGTTACCCCTTATTTCATATTGTAAAACAGTATTACAGCGATTTAAATTTATAATCTTTTGAATATCATTATAAACCTCAATATCTTTTCAAACAAAAACACTAATTTTATACAAAATAAAATCTGTGCTAAACCAAACTTCTTTTCAGGTATATAATGCTTCTGCCGGAAGCGGAAAAACCTTTACGCTGGTAAAGGAATATCTTAAGATTCTTTTTCTGGCAGATACCAGCTACCAGTTTCAAAATATTCTGGCTGTAACTTTTACCAATATGGCTGCTGCAGAGATGAAAGAGCGGGTGGTTGAAAACCTTACCCGAATCTCTTTAGGGATAGAAGATGACATGCATGATCTATTGGTAAATGAAACAGGAATAGATAAAAAAATCATCAGGGAAAAAGCAAAACAGATCCTGAATATTTTGTTGCAGAATTATTCGGCGTTTAATATTTATACCATCGATACGTTTACGCATAAATTGATCAGGGCCTTTGCCATTGATCTGGGTTTATCGGTTAACTTTGAAGTGGAAATGGATACCGATCCCTGGTTGCAGGAGGCGGTCAGACAAGTGATTTCAAAAGTAGGAACCGATAAACAGATCACAAAATTGCTTACCGAATATGCATTGATGCAGATTGATGATGATAAGGGCTGGGATATTACCCGTGATCTGATCAAAATTTCAAAGATCCTGCTTAACGAAGAGGATGCTGTTCAATTACAAAAATTACAATCTAAATCGATACCGGAATTTATCAGTTTTAGAAAAGACTTGTATCAAAGAAAGAAATCAATTGAAGAAGAGTTTCGGTTAATTGGGGAGGAAGCACTTGAAATAATTGATAATAAAGGGGTTGAATACAATAGTTTTTTCAGATCGATGTTCCCGAACCATTTTAAAAATCTGGCCTATGATCTGAAAAAAGCCAAATTCTTTGATCAGAATACATTAAAGAAAAGAGTTGAAGAACAGACTTTAGTTGCTGTTTCAAAACCCGAAAAGATCAAACAGGAAATCAATGAGATCTTACCGGAATTGATTCTTCTATACGAAAGATCTGAGGCTCTTTTTGAAAAGTACCAGTTGATCCTGTCGGTTTTGAAAAGTATCACTCCTCTTGCTGTTTTAAGCGAGCTGAATAAATCTCTCACCTCGATCAAAGAAGAGAACAATATCAAATTTCATGCTGAATTTAACCGGATCATCAACAATTATCTTATTGATCAGCCGGCAGCTTTTATCTACGAACGAATCGGAGAGAAGTTTAAGTACTATTATATCGATGAAATGCAGGACACTTCTGTATTGCAGTGGAATAATCTTATCCCGTTAATTTCGAATGCATTGTCACAAGAACAGGCGGGTTTGTTGCTGGTTGGAGATGCCAAGCAATCTATTTACCGGTGGCGTGGGGGCAAGCCGGAGCAGTTTATTTGTTTGTCATCAGAAGAGGTAATAGAATCTTCCTGTACCCGTGAGAATTTCAATCCTTTTTATATTCCGAAGGAAGTAAAGAATCTCGATACGAATTACAGGAGTTTTTCTGAGGTCATTGGTTTTAACAATTCTTTTTTTACCAGCGTTTCAAAATTTCTGATCAAAGAATCACATAAAATTCTTTATAGATCCGGAAACGATCAAAAAATCACTTCTAAAAAAGGTGGGTATGTTCAGATAGATTTTATTGCCGAGGAAAAATTAAACAATGAGAAAAGAGCTGAGATCATTCCTGAAGAAGTATATCAGATCATCCTTTCGCTGGAAGGTGAGATCAATCGTAATGAAATTGCTATTTTGGTAAGTAAACACGATCAGGGAATAGAAATTGCAAATTACCTCAGTCTTAAAGGAATTGCCATTGAAAGTTCTGAAACTTTGCTTTTAAAAAGTAATCCCAAGGTTGATTTTATTATCAATTTGTTGCAATACATAGCTTTACCTGATGATAAGAATTCAAAATTCAATTTTCTGTACTTTTTACATGAACATCTGAAAATTGATACTGATAAACACAGTTTTATAGCAGAATATATAGATAAGGATCCGGCCTCAACGTTTAAAGAACTGGAGAAATATCAGGTAGATTTCAATCCGGATATTTTTGTTTTTACACCTTTGTATGAAAATATTGAACAGATCATCAGGGGATTCAGGCTGAACGAAACCGCCGATGCTTATTTGTTATTCTTTCTGGAGGAGATCTTAAGTTTTACACAACATCATTCACAAAGTATTCAAGAGTTTTTAGAGTACTGGGAACTTAAAAAAAATAAACTGAGTATTGCCTCTTCCAATAATAAAGAGTCGGTTAAAATCTCTACAATCCATAAAGCCAAAGGGCTTGAATACAGGGTAGTGATTTTTCCTTATGAAATTAAGTTATACGATGTTAAAAATGATGCCAGATCATGGTATGATCTGAGTAATTTTGAAGAGAATCACGGTTTTGAACAATTTTATATTCCGGCAACCTCATCAATAAAATATACCGGAACACAAGGGCAAGAGATCTTTCAGAGAAATCTGGAAAATATTGAGCTCGACAATCTGAACAAACTTTATGTAGCTTTTACCCGGGCTGTTGAACAATTGTATATCATCGCTGAAAAAGGTTCGGATAAGAGTATTAAAAACAGTGGGGAATTTTTAAAGAATTATCTATTGGAGCTGGGGCTCTGGCAGAAAGATAAAGAGATCTATGAATTTGGAGACAAGACCTTTGTAAGAAAAGAAAAAAAAGAGGAGGTTAAGGAACCTTTGCTTATGGAAGATCTGATCAGCAGTCCGTGGCAAGACCATCATATTACCATTGCCGCCACCTCAGAACTTTTATGGGATCCTGAAAGAAAAAAAGCCGTCGATTTCGGTAATGTGATCCACAAGATCATGGAAAATGTAATTGTTAAAGAAGATCTTGATATTTTAGTAGAAAGATTTGTAAACAATGGCGTTATCACTTATGATGAGGCTGTTGTAATTAAAGAACGATTGCAAAAATTACTTGAGCATCCTGATCTTGAAATGTATTTCCGTAAAGGGAATAAGGTTTTTACCGAAAGAGAGATCCTTGATGAACAAAAGAAGATCCTGATTCCGGACAGGTTGAATTTTTTAGAAGATAAACAGGTGGTCATCATCGATTATAAAACGGGTTCTCCGGAAAAAAGGCATTATGATCAGCTGGAAAAATATGCTGAAGTACTACAAAAAATGAATTTTAAAATAAATAAAAAAATATTGATTTATATCGATAAAGATATTAGTATTGTAAACGTTTAAAATTATTATATGAATACACTTGACATTATTTTGGCTTTGATTCTTTCTTTTGGATTCATCAGAGGGTTTTTGAAAGGTTTTATTGTAGAAGTAACTTCTTTGGCAGCTTTAGTGCTGGGAATTTACGGAGCAGTTTACTTTTCTTATATTCTTTCCGATTATATCAAAACATATTCCGATTGGGATCCTTCTGTTTTGCAACTGGTTTCTTTTGCAGGCACCTTTTTAATCATAGTAATCCTGATCTCCCTTGCGGGAAAACTGATTACAAAACTTGCAGAGAATATTGCTCTGGGTGTTTTAAATAAATTTTTGGGAGGTATTTTCGGATTATTGAAAGTAGGGATGATCTTGAGTATTGTTCTTCTGGTTTTCAGTAAATTAAATGATTCTATGCCTTTTGTAGAAAAGATCAAAGTTGAAGATTCGATACTTTATGAACCTGTTAAAAATTTTTCGGTAACTATTTTTCCTAATCTTATTAAAGATAAGAAAAACCACAATAAATAATTATCATTAGTTTTGTTAAAATTTTAATTTCATGTCAACAGCCAAAAAACAATATAAAAGAATAACTACCAAATCTTTGGTAGAAATGAAAGAAAACGGTATTAAAATAGCCATGTTAACCGCCTATGATTATACCATGGCAAAGATCATTGATCATGCCGGTATTGATATCATTCTGGTAGGAGATTCTGCTTCCAATGTTATGGCCGGTCATGAAACCACTTTACCTATTACCTTAGATCAGATGATCTATCACGCCTCATCGGTTATCCGGGCTATTGAAAGATGTTTTGTAGTTGTAGATCTGCCTTTCGGAACCTATCAGGGAAATTCGAGAAGTGCGCTGGATTCTGCTATCAGAATCATGAAAGAATCGGGAGGCCATGCTGTAAAACTCGAAGGAGGAAGGGAGATTGGCGAATCGGTTACCCGGATTCTTTCTGCAGGAATTCCGGTAATGGGTCATTTAGGACTTACCCCACAATCCATCTATAAATTTGGCACCTATACCGTACGGGCAAAAGAAAAAGAAGAAGCCAAAAAATTAATACAGGATGCAAAACTACTGGAAGAATTG
>QNYL01000091.1 GCA_003973375.1 Flavobacteriia bacterium | reverse complement strand
CCTTGATAATGAAAAAAATAAATTCGTTATTTCCATCAACTTTTTTCATAATATTTCCTTAGGTTTTCGTCTAACCTGTTGTACAAAACAGCTCCGTAGGAGCCAAACTATTCGTAGAATTATCCAACAATCCAAAACCCAGCTCCGTAGGAGCGGTCTATATACCGTTAGCTTATTATAGACAGGTCGCTCCTATGGAGCTGTTATTGTTTTATTCCAAAAGTTTTTACGAAAAGTTAGCCTCTACGAGGCACTTACATAATAATTTGATCAGAATATTATAAAAATGGCTTGAAAAACATTACACAATATAAGATCACTATATTTTACCTCTGTTCTATCCCATAACAGAGCATATAATAAGACCGTTGCAATACTCTTTTGAATTATGTAATAAAGACAATTCTTTGCCCAACTTCTTCCTACTCTAAAAAACCTGCCTTTGCCGGCCAGGCAGGTTAAGTCCTCATAAACAAAAGTTTACTGCGGGTTAATTTTTTTTCGAGCGTCGAATTTGAACAAATGATCGCCTTTTGCAACGGTCTTATAATGTGGCTCTGCAGAGCCCCTTTTCGCTCTTCGCTTTTCCCTATCCACTCCTATAATTCTTCCACAGATAAATCAGGGACGTACAGTAAGCTACAAGTAATTGAATTTTAAATCTTAAACCATTTAATCCCTTTTCCCTCTTCCCTAAACCATTTCTTCTTTTGGTTTCCGGGTAACAAGATAAACTCCTATAAAGATCAGAATTGAAGCACCTACTTTGATCCTGTTGAGTTCATCACTCCCAACAAGCAAAGCGTAAGATGTTGCAAATACCGGTTGAAGATAGATAAAGATACTCAGGGTTGTGGGTTTTAATTTTCTAATGGCCAGTAAATTAAACATATAGGTTAAAAAGGTGGTGAAAACTACGATAAAAACAATCTTTTGAAGAGCAAATACGGGCAGGTTACCCCAGTCAACCTCAGTCATTTCCTTGTAACTAAAAGGGATAACCATAAAGAGTCCGAAAAGATAGAGCCATTTTGCAAAAGTAAGCGGATGATATTTTTGTGAAAGATTTTTAATAAGAATGAGGTAAAGCGCATATGAGGAAGCATTGACCAGCACCAACAGATTTCCCATCATTTCATCTTGACTAATATCTACTTTTTGTCCGTAAGCGATCAAAAGTATCGCGCCCAGCATACCGATCATAATTCCGGCCAGTTTTCTTTTTGTGGCTTTTTCCTTTAAAATCAGGGTTGAAAAAGTAAGTACAAGAATAGGAGAAGTTACCATGATCACCGATGCACTGATCGGGGTGGTCATACTTAAACCTTTAAAAAAGGCAAGCATATTCAGAGCTATTCCAAAAACACTGGCCAGGATAATTCTGGTAAAGTCTCTAAATTCGATCTTTTCTCTTTTGATAAAAGCGCCGGCGATCCAGAACAACAGGGTTGCACCGGCCACTCTGAGCAAAATAAAGGCATAGGGCTTGATGTACTCAGGCATCACCTCTTTGGCTACAGTAAAACTAACCGCATAGATCATAGCGGCCAGGAAAGCCAGTAAAAACGCAAATCCCCGGGTATTCAAATTATTTATTTTTTAATTTTTTGGGTTTACAGATCTGTTGCAAGGTTTTGGTTAATTCTGCTGATTCGTTCTTAACTCGTGTAAGGCTTCTGCAACAGCATTGTGGGTTACATCTCTTTGACTGAACATTTCGGTCAGGATCTCTTTTTCGTGCACATTGGCTTCAAGCTGATTCAGGATGTTCATCAGATGCATTTTCATATGCCCTTTTTGTATTCCGGTGGTTGTCAGGGCTCTGATGGCTGCAAAATTCTGTGCAAGACCGGCCACAGCAATGATCTGCATCAACTCTCTAGCATTGGGATTTTGCAAAATCTCCAGCGATAACCTGGCCAAAGGATGCAATTTGGTCAATCCTCCAACAGTACCAACGGCCAGTGGAATCTCAATCCAAAAAGTAAAAATTCCATCTCTGACACGGGCATTGGTAAGACTTTGATATTTCCCTCTCCGGGTAGCATAGGCATGTGCTCCGGCAGCAACAGCCCTAAAATCATTTCCTGTGGCGAGTACAACGGCATCAATCCCGTTCATGATTCCTTTATTATGAGTAACCGCCCTGTATGGTTCTACATTTGCAATATGAACTGCATCAATAAATTTATTGGCATAATACTCGGCATTCTCCTTGTATAAATCTACAACCGGACAGCTTACTTCGGCAACAACCAGGCAATCAGGTACATAATTTGACAGAATACTCATAGTGATATTGATATCATCTTTTCTGAATCGTTCTGATATTGCCTCCAGACAGGAATTGATAAAATTAGCCCCCATACTATCAAGGGTCTCAAAACTAACATGAAGCTGATAATAGTAAGGAAGATCACCTGTTTTGTCCTTTAGAAGAATATCTAAAATACCCCCGCCTCTGTTACGCATATTTTTTGTAATAGGCTCGGTTGCTTTAATAAGATCTTCTTTAACACTGTAAAAATAGTCTCTCAGATTTTCGTATTCTCCCTGATACATAAAATGGATTTGCCCTGTTTTTGTGGTTGAGATTACCTCGGTATTAAATCCACCACGGGTACTCCAGAATTTTGCCACAAGGGATGCGGCAGCAACTACTGAACTTTCCTCGATCGCCATTGGTATGGCATAAGGTTTCCCGTTGATAATAAAATTTGGGGCAACAGCGTAAGGAATATAAAAATTTGAAATGGTGTTTTCAATAAATTCATCGTGGAGCTGTTGTAGCGCTTCGTCATTATTCAGGTATTGTTTTAAAGTAGAAATACCTTGTTTTTTGTTGCTAAAGAAATTATCAGCCAGCCAGTTGATCTTCTCCTCCTTACTGAATTTCGAAAATCCGTTTACTGTTTTAGACATAAGTTTGTTAGTTTTTTCTCTACAAATATAGTCAATGTTAAAATATAGTTTTATAAGTCGTGATCTGTTTTTTGATTTTTTATGAATGATTCCCTCCTTATTGTAACGATAAATGAGGTACCATCTTGCCGCGAGGCAGGGTGGCGACAGCCTGGCCTGCCTATGGTAGATTGTGTGGTTTCAGAAAAAGCCTTAGACTTTTTTTTTCACGCAAAGCTCGCAAAAATAAAATATAAAGAACGCAAAGAAATTTAAAGATTTAACGGCTAAAAAAATAACTCATTGACTAATCAACAAATTAACTAATCCCTTTTCCCTCTTCGCTATTCCCTAACGATCTCTCAAATTTTCCCGCAGATTCCGCTGATTATCGCGAATTTTTTAAATAATTACAATTAATTTTGAATGATCTAATGCGTTAATAATGTAATGATTCCATTAATAAATCTCTGTAAACTGTAAGTGTTGTTGTACAATTTCAAATTTTGAATCTTGAATTTTAAATCTATTTATTAAAAATTCCGCAAAATAAAATATACGCTCTTAACATAATTATTTGAAGTATTTTCGTAAAATTGAAACCTCAAATAAAACACTTCTTCAATGAAAAAATTTATACTCCTTTTTCTTTTTACAGGCACTGTACTTTTTGCCCAGAAAAAAGACATTACCCTGGATGATCTCTGGACCAATTATACTTTTAGAACAGAAAGACTCGAATCATTTCACGCCATGAAAAATGGTGATTTTTATAATATTCTGAATTATGATCGAAAAGGGGTTTACCTCGACAAATACGATTATAAAACACTAAAAAAAGTAGAAACCATTTTATCGAGCACTGATCTTCCGGGAATTAAATATTTCGAATCTTATTCTTTTAGCGAGGATGAAAGCAAGATCATTATTGGTAAGGATGTCATGGGAATCTACCGGCATTCGGAGGTTGGTCATTACTATGTATATGATATCGCAAAAAAAAAGCTTACCCCAATAAGTGAAGAATTTATCCTCGAGCCCACTTTCTCCCCCGATGGTAAAAAGATCGCCTATGCTTTTAAGAACAATTTGTATATAAAAGATCTTATCTCCGGAAAAACCGACCAAATTACAACCGATGGAGAATTCAACAAGATCAAAAATGGTATTACCGACTGGGTTTACGAAGAAGAATTTAGTTTTGTAAGAGCTTTTGAATGGAATAAAAGCTCTGATAAACTGGCTTTTATCCGTTTTGACGAAACCGATGTGCCCGAATATTCTATGGATATTTATGGCAAATCACTTTATCCTACCCAGCAGGTCTTTAAATATCCAAAGGCCGGAGAAAACAACTCAAAAGTAAGTTTGCATATTTATAAATTAAACAACGGTAAAACCTCACCGGTTGATCTGGGAGCAAAACAGCAATATTACATTCCCAGAATTCAATGGACTCAGGAAGACAATATTCTGGCAGTAACCACACTGAACCGGCATCAAAATAATTTAAACATGATCTTTGTTGATGGTAATTCTTTACAAAGCAAGATTGTTTTAAACGAAAAAGATGCTGCTTATGTTGATATTAAAGATGATCTGACCTTTTTAAAGGACAACAGTTTTATCTGGACCAGTGAAGAAGACGGATTCAATCATATTTATCACTACGATAAAAATGGCAAACAGCTGCATCAGGTAACTGCCGGCAACTGGGAAGTTACCTCCTTTTACGGCTATGATGAAAAAAGTAAAACCATTTTCTACCAGTCAACGGAAGAGGGCTCCATCAACCGAAGTGTTTATTCCATTAAGATCAACGGAAAGAACAAAAAGAAACTCAGCAACAGAATTGGTTCAAATTCAGCTGCTTTCAGCCATAGCTACAAGTACTTTATCAATACTTTTTCTGATGTCAATACCCCCCCTGTTTATACGCTTAACGATTCAAAAACAGGAAAAGAACTGAAAAAGATCAAAGACAATGAAAAACTGCTAAACAAGCTAAAGCAGTATAAAATGTCGAAACTTGAATTCTCAACCCTGAAAACCAAAAACGGAGATTTCAATATGTGGATGATCAAACCCACAAATTTCGATCCGAACAAAGAATACCCGTTATTTTTATATCAGTATTCCGGACCGGGATCGCAAAGTGTGACCAACCGCTGGATCGGCACCCGCGATTTCTGGCATCTGATGCTGGCTGAAAAAGGCTTTATCATTGCCTGTGTTGATGGCAGGGGAACCGGTTTTAAAGGTAGAGATTTTAAAAAAATAACCTATAAGGAATTGGGGAAATATGAAATTGCTGATCAGATTGAAGCCGCCAAAGAACTGGGAAAAAGAAAATATATCGATGCCAGCCGGATGGGAATCTGGGGATGGAGTTTTGGCGGATATATGAGTTCGCTGGCCATAACCAAGGGGGCCGATACTTTTAAAGCAGCCATTGCTGTTGCTCCGGTAACTTCATGGCGTTTTTACGATTCGGTTTATACCGAGCGCTATATGCAAACTCCACAGGAAAATGCAAGTGGTTATGACAATAATTCCCCCCTTAATTTTGCACAGCTTCTTAAAGGTGAATACTTGTTAATACACGGTTCAGGTGATGATAATGTACATTTCCAAAACTCTGCCAGAATGATCGATGCACTGGTGGAAGCTGACAAACAATTTGATTTTATGATGTATCCTGACAGAACGCATGGAATATACAAAGGAAAGAATACACGTTTACACCTTTATCAAAAAATGACTACATTTATAGAAAATTCACTGGGTTCTTCTGATAAATAAGAGTCCTAATTAAAAAATATTTTTACCTTAGTCAAACTTTTTAAAAATTAACTTATAATGAAAGAATTAGAATATAGAAAAACCCATCCAAAAGGGCTTTATACCCTCTTTGCAACCGAAATGTGGGAACGGTTCAGTTATTATGGAATGCGGGCGCTTTTAACACTCTATTTAACAGCAGAACTTGTTAACGGAGGATTTGGTCTGGATCGTGAGGCATCCCTTGAGATCTATGCTATTTTTACAGGACTTGTTTATTTAACTCCTATTCTTGGAGGATGGATCTCCGACCGTTATCTCGGACAAAGAAAGACTGTTTATATCGGTGGACTTGTTATGGCTGTTGGACAATTCCTGCTGGCTTCAAGTGCCCTTTTGTATCAGTCTACAGAACACGCAACCGACTCCAGGCAGTTTCTGTTTAATTTCGGACTTGGTGTATTGATTATAGGTAATGGTTTTTTTAAACCTAATATTTCAACGATAGTTGGCGATTTTTATAATGATAACGATCCGATGAAGGATGCCGCATTTAACATCTTCTATCTGGGTATTAACTTAGGAGCCATCCTCGGTACTTTTATCGCCGGAGGGCTTGGAGAAAGTGTTGAGTGGGGATATGGCTTCCTGGCAGCAGGTATCGGTATGATTCTTGGCGTACTTTGGTTAAAAGCTAAAGAAAATACACTGGAACACTATGGTTTACCTCCAAATACACCCGAAGACAAATTTGTTCTTGATGGTGGCGACTGGCGGACTATTTTTATTTATGTTGTCGGTCTGATCGTTGGAACTTATGCCCTTATATATATTTGGGGCTTATTTCCCGAATCAGTTAAAACAGTAGTAACCTATGGTGGTTTTGCTGCCATCTTCCTCGGATTGGCCTATACTGTATTTAAAGGTACAAATGGTGCCAGCGAATGGAGCCGTATGGGTGTAATTATTGTTCTGGCTTTATTCAATATCGTTTTTTGGGCCGGATTTGAACAGGCAGGAGGTACTTTTAGCTTATTTGCCAAAGAAAATACAAATAGAAAAATGCCTGGTTTTTCACTACCTGAATTCTTTAGCAATATTGATATAAAATATTTAGGGATTTTGGCAGTTATTTCAATTTTAATTTGGATTTGGAGTGTCTATACAAGAATCTATTCTGATAATGAAAATCAAATCAAATCAGCTAAAAGTATCGGAAAAATTACAGGTATCTCTTCTTTAATTTTTGTCATACTTGCTATTATAAGTTATTCATCAACTGGGCCTACAATGCCTGCAACCTGGTTTCAAAATGTAAATTCGTTTGCTATTCTGATTTTTGCCTCCTTATTTTCTCTTATGTGGTTATGGCTGGATAAAAAAGGATGGAATCCGCGAACACCTATTAAATTTGCTCTCGGATTACTCCTCGGAGCACTTGCTTTTTATGTAATGACTCTGGCAGCACATCAGGCAGAAGGCGGTCATCTCGTATCCCCTTTATGGCTGGTATCTGTTTATGTATTGTTAACCCTTGGAGAACTTATGTTATCGCCAATCGGTTTATCTATGATTACCAAATTAGCTCCGGCTAAACTGGTCTCGGTTGTTATGGGGCTGTGGATGGCAAGTTTTGCTGCAGGAAACTATATGGCCGGTATGCTTGAAGGTATTTTAAAGAAATATGATTTTGAGTTGTATCCTTTTATCACCATGGTAATGCTGGGATCTGCGGTTCTGCTATTACTCTTATCTCCACTGCTGAACAAAGCCATGAAAGGAATCCACTAAGAGCAATGAATATATCACTATAAATAACTTTAAAACCCTGTCGGTAAAACAACTGACAGGGTTTTTATTTAAAAAACAAATTTATGAATACTGAAAAAAGATCGTTTATACAAACCTTAGGATCATTCAAAAATACATTTTGGATAGGTAGTTTTATGGAACTAATGGAACGTTGGGCATGGTATGGTGTTTTTACCTTATTTGCCTTATACCTGGTTGGTTCAAGAGATTCAGGAGGTTTAGGCTTCAACCATATTGAAAAAGGTAATATCATGTCTGATATTACTGGTTTATTATACCTTTTACCCATTTTTACTGGCGTAATTGCGGATAAAATTGGATATAAATTATCATTGATCATTGCTTTTGTTATTCTGATCGTTGGCTATTATATGATGGGGCAAGTGGATACTTATTGGAGTATGTATTTTGTGTTTTTGTTTGTTGCAATTGGTGCCGCCATGTTTAAACCGGTCGCTTCGGCTATTGTAACCAAATCAACCGATAAGACCAATGGAACCCTTGGTTTTGGTATTTTTTATATGATGGTAAATATTGGTGGTTTTATCGGGCCCGCTTCTTCTTCCTATTTAAGAACTACTTTTGGGTGGAAACTGATTTTTATTCAGGCAGCTATCGTTATAACAATTAATTTACTCGTTGTGATCTTCTTCTTTAAAGAACCCTATAGAGAAGAAACAGAAAAAGAGTCTTTAAGTGCAGCTATTTCCAATTCATTAAAAAAGATTTGGGAAGCAGTAAAGGATACACGTTTGACTGTATTATTAATCATTATGATTGGTTTTTGGACGATGTTCAACCAGTTATTCTACACATTGCCAAACTTTATTGAAGATTGGGTAGATTCTTCCGCATTAAGCACTTCTATTAATAATTTCTGGCCGGGACTAGGAAATTTGGTAAGTGAAAACGGACAGGTGAAACCAGAATGGTTTACCAATATTGATGCCTTGATGATTGTATTTCTACAAATGTTCGTTTCTTATTTTGTAATAAAAATGCGCCATGTAAGTGCTATGATTCGTGGTTTTATCATTGCAGCAATTGGTATTGGAATAACATTCTATACCAACAATGTGATGTACACCGTTTTAGGAACCGTGATCTTTGCTATTGGCGAAATGACTACAAATCCAACATTTTCTTCTTTCATTGCCTTGATTTCTCCTAAAGGAAAAGAAGCTTTGTATCAGGGAACCTATTTTTTACCGGTCGCTGCGGGTAACTTTTTAACAAAATTGATCTCCGGTAACTTATATCAATCATGGTCTGATAAACTTTCGCTTCTTCAAACAGAAATGACCAGCAGAGGTATTGATATGCCTGAAATTTCTGAAAACTTTACTAAAAACGACTATTTTGCACTAGCATCTGAAAAACTTGCCATGGGTAAATGGGAAATTACCCAAATGTTGTGGGATACCTATAACCCTAATAGGATCTGGTGGGTTATTGTAAGCATTGGAATTGTTACGATTCTCGCTCTTGTTATTTATGATAATGTGGTGATCAAACCAAAGGAACAAAAAAATGCTGTTTCGTAATAATGGGAGGTAATTTAATAGATCAACATGTAAGTAAAAAAGAACTCTTCGGTCATCCTGCCGGATTGTATGTGCTTTTTTTAACCGAAATGTGGGAGCGTTTTTCCTATTACGGTATGCGTGCTATTCTGGTTTTATATCTGGTATCGGAAACTACCGGGGAAAATCACGGACTGGGATGGACTAATGCGGAAGCCTTGCAACTGTATGGATGGTACACCATGCTGGTCTATTTTATGTCTATTCCGGGAGGTTTTATCGCTGATAAATATCTCGGGCAAAAGAAATCTGTACTGATTGGCGGAATAATCCTTACCGCCGGACATGCTATTCTGGCCTATGAGGAAGTGTGGGCCTTTTATACAGGACTCCTCCTGATCATTTCAGGGGTGGGAATGCTAAAACCCAATATTTCCACCATGGTGGGCGGTCTCTACCAAAAAGGAGACATCCGGAGAGATCAGGGTTTTACTATCTTTTATATCGGGATCAATGTAGGAGCTTTTCTTGCCGCCATAATTGTAGGTTATGTAGGGGAAAATATTGGCTGGCATTACGGTTTCGGACTTGCAGGTATTGGAATGGCCCTGGGTTTACTGGTGTATTATTTCGGACAACCCTATTTAGAGCATGTAGGAAATTTTATTGGTAATTCTAAATCGGCAAAAGATAAAGAAGCACTTAAAAAACCGCTGACCAGAATAGAAAAAGACCGGATGATCGTTCTTTTTATTTCATTCTTACTGGTCATTATTTTTTGGGGGGCCTATGAACAGGCAGGTGGATTACTCAATCTTTACGCATTGGAAAAAACCGATCGTCATTTTTTAGGGTGGGTTGTTCCTGCTTCCTGGTTTCAGTCGCTGGCTGCCTTTTTTATCATTGTTATCGGTACTGCAGTGGCAAAATTCTGGGCAAAAAGGAAATTGAAAGGCAAAAAGGCTTCCTCGATCTTTAAAATGTTAACCGGATTAATCGTAATGGGTACAGGATTTTTATTCATGTCGGCTGCATCAATACAATATGAAAACAGCGGTTCTTCTGCAATGTACTGGCTGGTTCTGGCCTATCTTTTCCATACTTTGGGAGAATTGAGCGTTTCGCCGGTAGCACTTTCCTTTATCACCAAACTTGCTCCGGTAAGATATGCCTCCATCATGATGGGAATTTATTTTGCCATGACCGGACTGGGAAATAAACTGGCGGGACTCCTGGGAGAATCGGCTTCTAATTACGGAGAATTCACTATTTTTACAGGAATTGCTGTTTTTTGTATCTCGTTTGGTTTAGTGGTCATGCTTTTTATGAAGAAGCTGGAAAAACTTACCCATGGAGCCGAGGATAATGAACATGTAATTGAAGAATAACCCGCTATCAAAAATAAAATCTAAAAATATATTATGTCTGATTACGCATTTGAAAAGAATCAACCTCATATTCTGGGGCATCCGGTAGGTTTATTTGTACTTTTTTTTACAGAAATGTGGGAGCGTTTTTCCTATTACGGAATGCGGGCTTTGCTGATCCTCTTTTTAGTAGCCAAAGTTGAAGATAAAGGCTGGGGATGGACCCGCACTGAGGCCTATGCACTTTACGGATGGTATGTGATGCTGGTTTATTTTTTACCTATGCTGGGCGGTTGGCTGGCCGATAACAAATGGGGACATGTAAAAACGGTTATTGTAGGAGCTTCGATCATTACTCTGGGGCATGCCTCTATGGCAATTTCAGATCTGCAGATAGGAATAGACCTTAGATTTGTTTTCTATCTCGGACTTCTATTTATCGTTCTGGGAACCGGTTTATTTAAACCTAATATGTCTTCCATTGTTGGTAAAATGTATCCGCCGCAGAGCGATAAAAAAGATGGCGCTTATACTATCTTTTATATGGGTGTTAACTCCGGAGCTTTTATCGGCACCCTGCTCGTGGGCTGGATCGGGGAGACCTTTAGCTGGACCTGGGGATTCGGTTTGGCCGGAATCTTTATGCTTTTCGGATTGTTACAGTTCTATTTTGCACGGGAGGTCTTCGGTAAGGCTGCTTCAGAACCCAAACCCAAATTGGAAAATCAGACCAAAGAAGAAAAAGAACAGAATGTTCCTTTTACCCAAAAAGATATGATCTTAGGAGGTATAGGTGCTTTTTTAGCCGTTACCTGGATCGTTGATGGTTTGTATTCGGTAGTTACACGGGGAAGTCATTTTTTAGCTAAAAACATCTTTTCTTTAAATATATCTGATTCCGCGGTAAGCGTAGATCTGTCAACCCTGTTTTTTCTGTTATCCCTGGTTTTCTTTATCATTTTAGGTATTTCTCGCTTACAACGCTTTCAGCCTGTTGAGAGAGACCGCTTAAAAGTGGTATTTATCATTGCTTTTTTTGTGATCTTCTTCTGGGCGAGTTTTGAACAGGCAGGAACTACCATGAACATCTTTGCCCGGGATTATACCAACAGAACACTGGCAGGCAACTGGGGGCTTTTTTATAAGATCATCGACTTTATCCTGTCTATTGCTCCGATGCTGGTTTTAAGCTGGGTGATTTACAAACTTGGAAAGGCCATCATAAAAAAATATCCGTTAACCATTTTGTTCACCTCGTTGAGTTTTATCATCATCTGGGGGCTTGTAATTTACAGAGTTTATGATAAACTGACAGGTACCTCGGCACTGGTGGATACTTCTTGGTTTCAGATCCTGAATCCGGTATTTATCATTACACTGGCACCACTTTATTCAAAATTTTGGGAAAAGCATAATTTTTCCGGACCGCAGAAATTTTTCGGTGGTTTGACTCTGCTGGCTGCCGGATTTGGAATGCTGGCCATTGGAGCTTCGAGTATACCAGCAGGTGCACAAACAGCCTCGGTAAGTATGATTTGGTTGTTACTGGCTTATTTTTTACACACTATGGGCGAATTATCTATTTCTCCCGTTGGATTATCCTATGTGAGTAAACTGGCGCCTGCGCGGATGGTAGGTTTTCTTTTTGGTATCTGGTATGTATTTACCGGACTGGCCAATAAACTGGCAGGTATTATGGCGGAATATTCTGATGGAATAGCTGAAGAAAAGGGACTTTCAGGGTTCTTTCTAATCTTTACCATCATCCCGTTTGTTGCCGGTCTGATTATCCTAAGCATGAACAAACCCATTAAAAGATTGATGCATGGTATTGACAAATAAAAGCAATTAAAGTTACACAAAATAAAATTTAACATTTCTTTTGATCTTGTTTATGTAATTTTACCCTGTTTTTTACTACTTATAAATCCTATTGATAAAATTATTAAAATGAAAAAATACATCTTTTTACTGGCAATTTTTGCCATGACAATTACCGTAAAGGCACAGGAAATAAACTGGATGACCATGGAACAGGCTTTGGATGCTCAGGCAAAAAAACCTAAAAAAATAATGATGGATGCTTATACAAAATGGTGTGGTCCCTGTAAATTATTAGACAAAAACACCTTTCATAACCCTGATGTGGTTAAATATGTAAATGATAATTTTTATGCTGTAAAATTTGATGCAGAAGGCACATCAGAATTTAACTATAAAGGAGAAAATTACAACAATCCCGGATTTGATGCTTCCAGGGGAAACGGCAGAAATGCACAGCATAAGTTTTCACAAGCATTAGGGATCAATGCCTATCCTTCTATTGTTTTCTTTGATGAAAAAGGAGATCCTATTGTGGTGCTTCCTGGTTATAAAACACCTCAGCAGTTAGAACTTTATTTAAAAATGTTCAAAACCGATGCCTTTAAAAGCATTACAACCAAAGAGGCCTGGGAAAAATATCAAAACGACTTTAAACCTGAGTTTAAAGGATAGGTTTTAACTTATTATTATTTCCCTGCTAATTCTGTTTAATAGAATCAGCAGGGGAATTTGTTTTAAAATGTTAGTATTGTAACATCTTTTTACTAAGGGCTTGGTGATTTTCTCCACCAACAAGATATTTTTTAATGGAATTTTTATTGAGTTGTCAAGGATATTTTCATAAGGTTGATAGATGTTTACAATTCGATCTTTTACGCTATGTGTTTTCTCATCATACATATACTGTTGTTGTTTGTATAACCCAATAGCTCTTTTAACCCGAAAAAATCACCGCTAAGCTAATATTTTTGCCCCAATTTACTTGATATCAATATTTTATGATGAACATTTTCAAATTTATTTTAGCCCAAATTTGGGCTATTGTTTAAATTTTGAGCAAGCATCTACTGCGTTGCTAACTTTTTGAGATACAATAGTATATCTGCAAAGTTAGACGCCTTGTATCTGCATACTCAAAATTTGTGAAT
>QNYL01000211.1 GCA_003973375.1 Flavobacteriia bacterium | reverse complement strand
GTTTTGATGTGGATGAAGCAGGATTTACCAACAATGGTGCTAATATGTTAGGTATCGCCAATCCACCGGTTATAGATGCTAACGGACAGGTAACCAGTGCTGCGGACGGTTATACAACACCAAATGATCTGGATAACAATGGCACGCCCGACTTCCAAGAAGCCGGAGCAGCAGCAACGATTACAACACAACCTGCGAATCAAAATATGATTCCTACTCAGACAGCTACATTTACAGTAGTTGCTACAGCAGACACTTTCCAATGGGAAGAGAGTACCGATGGAGGAACTACTTGGGTGGCACTTGCTGATGGAGGTAATTACAGCGGAACGACAACAGCAAGCCTTTCAGTTTCAAACCTTGATATTTCAATGGTCAATAACCTTTACAGGGTAAAGGTTAGTAACATTGCATTTGCCTGTGATCCAGTTACGGCATCTGATAGTGCAGGTTTTATTTCATTACCCGATTTCGATGGTGATAACGTTCCTGATATTGTTGATGTAGATGATGATAATGATGGTATCTTAGATACTGTAGAAGATAATGGTGTTACTGACAGAGATACCGATGGAGATGGAGTGCCTGACAGAATTGATTTTGATTCAGATGGTGACGGATGTTTTGATGTGGATGAAGCAGGATTTACCAATAATGGAAATAATATGTTGGGAACTGCCAATCCGCCTACCGTAGATGCTACCGGAAAAGTAACCAGTGCAACAGACGGTTATACAACACCAGCTGATAGAAATGCTAATGGAACTCCTGATTTCCAGGAGGCCGGAACAGCAGCCACAATATCAACACAACCTACAGATCAGGATTTCAACTTTGGAGGTACAGCTACTTTTAGTGTTGTTTCCACAGGAGATACTTATCAGTGGGAAGAAAGTACCGACAATGGTGCAACCTGGACAGTTTTAACAGAGGGTGGAGATTATTCAGGAGTTAATACAAATCAATTAACAGTTTCAAATGCTGATATCAATATGTATTTTAACGATTACAGGGTAATGGTTAGCAATATAGCTTTCATATGTGATTCGGGAACTTATTCTGATATAGTGAGTTATACGGAATTGCCTGATTCTGACAGTGATGGTATTTTTGATATAATTGATAAAGACGATGATAACGATGGTATTTTAGATACTGTAGAAGACAATGGTGTTACCGACAGAGATACAGATGGTGATGGTGTTCCGGATAGAATTGACTGGGATGCTGATGGTGATGGATGTCCGGATGTTACTGAAGCAGGGTTTACCAATAATGGTAATGATATGTTGGGAACTGCCAATCCGCCAGCCGTAGATGCAGAAGGTAAAGTAACCAGTGCAACAGATGGTTATACAACACCAAATGATCTTAACAACAGTGGTGTTCCTGATTTCCAGGAAGCAGGTTCTCCTTCAAGTATTAGTTCTCAACCTTCTGATATAGAAGTAAGCCTTGGAGATAATGCAGTATTTGAAGTTTCAGGTAATGCTACTTTCTATCAGTGGCAGGTAAGTACAAATAATGGTTCAAGCTGGAAGGATCTTTCAGATGATGCACAATACAGCGGTACACAAACCAATACACTTACTGTAATTGCAGCAAGAGGAAGAGTGGAAAGTAATTTGTACAGAGTGATTTTACGCTCTCCTGATTTTGCCTGTGATCCTAATCCGGATCTGATCTCAGAAGCAGGAAAACTGATGTTCAATCAGGAAATAATACCTAATGGGTTCTCACCAAATGGTGATGGGGAAAATGATGTATTCTCAATACCGGGTCTGGATCAGTATCCAAACTTTATGATGAAGGTCTTTGACCGTTGGGGTAATATGGTTTACCATTATGAAAATAACGGAAGTGCTGACCCACGTTGGTGGGATGGTTTAGCCCAAGGAAGTATGGTGCTGAATGACGGACAACGTGTGCCGGCAGGGACATATTTCTATACAATTGATTACAATGACGGAAGTACAAAACCAATAAAAGGTTGGGTATATGTAAATTATTAATAAAAATCGGGAAAGGTATTTTAACCGGATACCTTTCCTCCTTTTAGCATTTTTTGATATTACCAATTAAATATAAACTAAATATTCAGGCAAGATTAATTCAAAAGAAAACATTAAAAGCTTGAAAAAATAATGACACAGATGAAAAAAATATCATTACTCTTTGTACTTGGAATTCTATTGAACTTTTCAGATGTTTTTGCACAACAAGATCCGCAGTATACACAATATATGTACAATATGAACGTTATGAATCCAGCGTATGCCGGTTCCCGCGGTACCTTGAGTTTAGGTTTGCTGGGTAGAAAACAATGGACAAGTGTTGACGGCGCGCCAAAAACGTTCACATTTGATGCACATGCACCATTAGGCAAAAGTTTAGGAGCTGGTATTTCTATCATTTCCGATCAAATAGGACCATCAAAAGAAAACAACATTTTCGCTGATATTTCTTATACGATCCGAACTTCAGATGTAGGGAGACTGGCATTTGGTTTAAAAGGTGGAGTTACTTTACTTGATGTAAATTTCAATGATATTATCTTACCGGAAAGCGGCACTAGTAATGATCCTGTTTTTAATGAGAATATCAATGAAAATTCTCCAAATTTTGGTGCAGGTATTTTTTATTATACCGATCATTTTTATGCGGGTTTCTCAGCACCGAATATTTTGAGAACAAAGCATATGGGTAATGATAATAACAGTACCGAGGCATCAGAAGAAGTTCATTATTTTTTTACAACAGGTTATGTTTGGGATGCCAGTGAAAACCTGAAGATCAAACCATCAATCATGGTGAAAGGTGTGGCAGGAGCTCCGTTATCATTCGATCTGAATGCAAATTTTTTATTCTATGAAAGATTTGAAGTGGGAGCAAGTTACAGGTTCGATGATTCAGTAAGCGGATTAATCAATTTTGCAGTAACCCCTGACTTCAGAATTGGATATGCTTATGACCATACAATCTCTGATTTTTCAAATATAAATCCTGGAGGTTCACATGAAATTATATTAAGATATGATATAAACCTATCTAAGAAAAACTTTAAGTCACCAAGATTCTTCTAGGGTAAATTTATCCGGAGGAAGAAGAATCTGGATAAATTAAAAATAAAAAAAGGGGAAAATGAAAGAAATAACAATCTATTTATTCTTGCTTTTTGCAGGAGTTATTACCGCACAAACAGGTTCGGGGGAATATTCAATAAAAAACGTGGATGAAAATACTGAGAACTCCGATTTTGGAGCTTCTTTCTATGGTGAAAAGATGATTGTTTTTGCTTCACCTAAGAAAGGAGTTTCTTTGGTTAATGAAGTATGGGAAGAGAACGGACAGCGTTTTTTAGAACTTTATTCGGCAAATATAACTGATAATGGTGAGCTTTATAACGTTCGAAGCCTGAAAGGTGATGTTAATACAAAGTATCACGAAGCTGATGCTACTTTTTCAAAAGATGGGAAAACAGTTTATTTTACCCGAAATAATTACTACAATAAAAAACTGGCCAAAGATAAAAACCAATGGAATAATCTTGCCATGTTCAAAGCAACTGTTAATGAAAATGGGGAATGGGTTAATATCATTCCAATGCCTTTTAACAATGTTTCTTATTCTGTAGGGCATCCAGCCCTTAGCCCTGATGGCAGAACTCTTTATTTTATTTCAGATATGCCTGGTTCCTTAGGGAAGACAGATATTTATAAAGTATCGATAGAAGAAGGTGGCTATGGAGAACCAGTTAATCTTGGGGATAAGATCAATTCACCATCAAAAGAATTTTCACCTTATATTGACGGAGATGTAATTTACTTTTCTTCCGACCGACCCGGTGGATTTGGTAAACTGGATGTTTATGCTTCAAAAACGGATGGTTCTGTTTTTGAACCGGTTCTACTCAATCAACCCATTAATTCTAATGCAGATGATTTTACTTTTATTATAAATCCAAATACAAGAACTGGATTTTTCTCTTCTAACCGTTCCGGTGGTAAAGGAGATGACGATATTTATTCTTTTATAGAGATCAAACCGGTTGAATTTAAATGCGCTCAAATGATCACAGGTATTGTTAGAGATAAAAATACTAATATGGTGATAAATGATGCCAATATCATTTTAAAAGATGTTGAAGGAAACCCAATTGAAAATCTGACAGTAAATAATGACGGCACATTTGAATTACATGTGCTGTGTGAAACTCCTTATACAATTGTGGGAGAAAAATCAGGATACAATCCTCAGTCAAAAACATTTACAACCTCAAATGAAGCAGGAAAAATTACAAAACTGACTGTTTTACTGGGTACAGGTGAAATTGTTGAGAATGAGATAAAACCTGAAGGTTTACCAAAAGAACTTCCTGAAGAAATTGTAAAAGTTAGACCAAGTACTTATGTAGTAAATATAGAGCCTATTTACTTTGAGTTGAATTCGTCATATTTGACAAAAGAAGCAAAGCGCGAACTTGATAAGGTAGTAGATCTGATGAACAGATATCCTAATATGATCATAGAATCCGGTTCTCATACCGATTCAAGGGGTATAGAAGGCTATAACCTGTGGTTATCAGACAGAAGGGCAAAATCTACCGTTAACTATATTGTAAATAAAGGAATTGATCCTACCAGGATCACAGGTAAAGGATATGGTGAATCTCAACTCGTCAACCAGTGTTCGGATGGTGTTAAATGTACAGAAGCTGAACATGCCAAAAACAGACGAACAGAATTTGTTATTATAAAAATGTAAATGGTTTTAAAAGAGCTTTCTTAAAGAAAGCTCTTTTAAAATTGCTTATATTGAGATTTTCTGTATAATTAAAATTCAATATGAAAAAGTTATTCATTACCTTTTTAATTTTTGCACAACTGATACCCGTTTCTGCACAATTAACAGCACCGAGTTACAGTGTTAAAAATTTAAAATCAAATTCGAAGAACAGTGACTTTGGAACTACGTTCTACGGAAAGAATAAGATAGTTTTTTCCTCTTCCAGAGGGAATGGTCTTTCAAAAAATAAATGGGCAGGGAACGATCAGCCCTTTCTTGATCTTTATATTGGAGATGTTCAACCAGACGGTGAAATTAATCATGTTAAGCCTTTTTCACGAGCGGTAAACTCAAAATATCACGATGCACTGGTAACCTTTTCGCCAGACATGAAGGAGGTGTATTTTACCTCTAACAATTATATGGACGGTAAATTAAAATCAGGCTCAATTAAAATCTTCCGTGCAACGATTAATGATCAAGGACACTGGACACATTTAACAACCCTTCCTTTTAACAGTGATAATTATGATACTGGTCATCCGGTTCTGAACAAAGACGGGTCAAAACTGTATTTTACATCCAATATGCCGGGAGGATTCGGGGATACCGATTTATATGTGGTTTCGGTTAATCATGATTATTACGGAAAACCAAAGAACCTGGGGCCAACGGTAAATTCCAAATACAAAGAATACACACCTTATATAGATGGAAATGTCTTGTATTTTTCATCAAACCGACCGGGAGGATTGGGAGGATTTGATATCTATATGACCAAACTGGATGGTACGATCTCAACTCCGATAAATCTGGGAAAACCCATGAACAGTAAGGGGGATGATATTTCTTTTATCATCAATAATGAAACCCAGCAGGGTTATTTTTCTTCTAATCGTTACGGAGGGAAAGGTGATGATGATATTTATTTTTTCAAGCAGGAAACAGTTAACCCGATCTGCGATCAGATTGTAACCGGGGTTATCGTTGATAAGATCACAAAAGAGCCTATACCTAATTCTTTTGCAGCATTATACGATGAAAAGGGAGAAAAGATCAGGAGGATAGAAACCTTAAATGATGGCCAATTTAAATTTCCACTGAAATGTGGCGTCAAGTACAAGATCGTTGGAAGTAAATTTGGATATTTTGATTTTGAACTACCTCTGGAAACAAGTCATAAGAATGGTTATGAGAACAAGATTACACTTGATTTGGTAGAAAAAGAATTTATAGTATTACATGGAAAAGAGATGTTGAATATTCGTCCGATACAATTTGAGTTGAATGAGGCAAATATTAGGGATGAGTCTAAGGATGAACTTGCTAAAGTGGTAAGATTGATGAAGAAATATCCTAATATGGTTATCGAATTTGGAGCACATACCGATTCCCGTGGAGGAGAAACATACAATTTAAGATTAACCCAAAGACGTGCAACAGAAACTGTAAATTATCTGATTTCACTGGGGGCAAATCCAAAAAAGATTACCGGAAAAGGTTACGGTTCAACGCAATTGTTAAATCATTGTAAGAAAGGAGTGCGATGTACAGAGGCTGAGCACGCTGAAAACAGAAGAACAGAATTTGTGATCATTGCAAAGTAGATAAATTTTAAAGAAAACACAGTTTAAAGCATCTTATGGAAAATAAGGTGCTTTTTTTATGGAAAGCATTTAAAAAATGTAGAAAATCCGTACTTTTGCAAACTTATAAAAATCTACTAATGTGATGGATAAAGTTTTTAGAGAGTATAAAACACTCGATCTTACCAATGTTGCCGATGAGATCCTGAAATTTTGGGAAGAGGAACATATTTTTGAAAAGAGTATCAGTTCCAGGGAAGGGCATAAATCCTTTGTATTTTATGAAGGCCCGCCTTCTGCAAACGGATTACCCGGTATTCACCATGTCATGGCCAGAACGATTAAAGATATTTTTTGTCGTTATAAAACTTCTCAGGGTTTTCAGGTAAAAAGAAAGGCAGGATGGGATACCCACGGTCTGCCGATAGAGCTGGGAGTAGAGAAAGAACTTGGAATTACAAAAGAGGATATTGGTAAAACCATCAGTATTGAAGACTATAACAAGGCCTGTAAAAAAGCAGTAATGCGATACAGCGATGTATGGGAAGATCTGACCCATAAAATGGGATACTGGGTGGATATGAACGACCCGTATATTACCTATAAACCCAAATACATGGAAACCTTATGGTGGCTTTTAAAGCAGATGTATTTAAAAGGTTTGTTATATAAAGGATATACCATTCAGCCTTATTCGCCAAAAGCAGGTACCGGTTTAAGCTCTCATGAGCTGAATCAGCCGGGAACTTATCAGGATATTACCGATACGACCATCGTGGCCCAGTTTAAAGCAGTTAAAGATTCCTTGCCAGATTTCCTGAAAAAATATGGTGATAATCTTTATTTACTTGCCTGGACAACTACACCATGGACACTTCCATCGAATACAGCGTTGACCGTTGGTAAAAAGATAGATTATTCAGTTGTAAAAACCTTTAATCAATATACTTTTGAACCGGTTACTGTAATTCTGGCCACACCTTTGATTAGTTATCAGTTTGATAAAAAATTCTTTAAAGTTGAATCAGAAGAAGAATTATCAGCTTATAAAGAGAATGATAAAAAGATCCCATATCTGGTGTTAGATACTTTTAAAGGGGAAGATCTTTTGGAAGTAAGATACGAACAGTTGTTACCTTATGCCCTACCGTATGAGCATCCTGAAAATGCTTTCAGGGTAATTGCAGGTGATTTTGTTACAACCGAAGATGGTACAGGTATTGTACATACGGCGCCTACTTTTGGTGCTGATGATGCCATGGTAGCCAAACAGGCCAAACCCGAAATACCACCGATGCTGGTTTTAGATGAAAATAACAATCCCGTGCCTTTGGTAGATCTTCAGGGACGATTTACAAAGCATATGGGAGAACATGCCGGAAAATATGTAAAGAATGAGTATTATGCAGAAGAGGAAGTTCCGGAAAGATCGGTTGATGTTGAATTGGCCATAAAATTAAAAGAAGAGAACAAAGCCTTTAAGGTTGAAAAATATAAGCACAGTTATCCTAATTGCTGGCGTACGGATAAACCTATCCTTTACTACCCGCTGGATTCATGGTTTATCAAGGTGAGTAAGATCAAAGATCGAATGTACGATCTGAACAAAACCATCAACTGGAAACCTAAATCAACGGGTGAAGGCAGATTTGGTAACTGGCTGCAGAATGCGAACGACTGGAATTTATCACGTTCACGTTTCTGGGGAACACCACTACCGATTTGGAGAACAGAAGATGGCTCGGAAGAAATGATTATAGGTTCTGTTGAAGAACTGAAAAAGGAAATGCAGAAATCGGTTGAAAAAGGCTTTATGAAAGAGAATCTCTTTGCCGGATTTAAAGAAGGAGATATGAGTGAAGAGAATTATGACAAGATCGATCTTCATAAAAATGTGGTAGATCAGATTGTTTTGGTCTCTCCCTCAGGAAAACCTATGCACAGAGAATCTGATCTGATTGATGTATGGTTCGATTCTGGTGCGATGCCTTATGCACAATGGCATTATCCTTTTGAAAATCAGGATAAGATAGATGAACACACTTTTTTTCCTGCCGATTTTATTGCTGAAGGAGTGGATCAGACAAGAGGCTGGTTCTATACCTTACATGCGATAGGAACCATTATTTTTGATTCGGTAGCCTATAAAAATGTGATCTCCAACGGATTGGTTTTGGATAAGAACGGTAAAAAAATGTCAAAGCGTTTAGGTAATGCCGTAGATCCGTTTAAAACCATGCAAAATTACGGTCCGGATGCTACCCGCTGGTATATGATCTCAAATGCAAATCCGTGGGATAATTTAAAGTTCGATCTTGAAGGTGTAAATGAGGTAAGAAGAAAATTCTTTGGTACTTTATACAATACTTATTCTTTCTTTTCGCTTTATGCCAATCTGGATGGATTTAATTATTCAGAAGATGAAATTGAAGCAGAAAAAAGGCCGGAGATCGATCGCTGGATCCTGTCAGAACTGAATACCCTTATTAAAAGGGTTGGTAGTTATTATGAAGACTATGAGCCTACAAAAGCGGCAAGGGAAATTCAGTATTTTGTTTCTGAAAATCTGAGTAACTGGTACGTAAGACTCAGCAGAAGACGTTTCTGGAAAGGGGAGTACAATCAGGATAAGATCTCAGCTTATCAAACCCTGTTTACCTGCCTGTTGAATGTTGCAAAACTTGCAGCACCCGTAGCTCCTTTTTATATGGATAGCCTCTACAGAGATTTAACAAAAAATACTTCAAAAGATAAATTTAGTTCTGTACATTTGACTGAATTTCCGGCAGCAGACACATCCTTAATCGATGTTTCCCTGGAAAGAAAAATGCAAAAGGCACAAAAAATTTCATCAATGGTATTGTCTTTGCGTAAGAAAGAAATGATCAGGGTAAGACAGCCGTTACAGCGTATCATGATTCCGGTTCTGGATGAAACAGACAGGAAGGATATTGAAGCAATAAGCGATCTGATCAGCTCAGAAGTAAATGTAAAAGAAGTTCAGCTTATCGATGATACCACTGGTATTATTGTTAAAAAGATCAAGCCTAATTTTAAGGTTTTAGGTCCGAAATACGGTAAGAATATGCGATTTGTAGCTGCTGAATTGCAAAAATTATCCAATGAGGAAATAGCTAAAATAGAGAAAGAAGGAAGTATTAAGATTAATGTTGATGGAAACGAAGAAACCATCAGTTTAAATGAGGTTGAGATTAGCACTCAGGATATTGAAGGATGGCTTGTGGCAAATCAGGGCAATTTAACTGTAGCTTTAGACGTTACTATTACAGATGAGCTAAAAAATGAAGGAATAGCCCGTGAGCTGGTTAACAGAGTTCAGAATATAAGAAAAGATTCAGGATTTGAAGTAACCGACAGGATCAGGTTGTTTTTAAAGAGAGATGGAATTCTTGAAAATGCAATTCAGGAAAATGCTGAATACATCAAGAATGAAACTCTTACAAATGAGTTGATCTTTAAAGATGTGATTGAAAATGGTAACAATATAGAATTTGACGATGTGAAGACATTGTTGTTAATAGAAAAAGTTTAATATCATGATTGAAAATAAAGTTAGATATTCAGACAAAGATTTAGAGGAGTTTAGAGCAATTATTTTAGAAAAGATCAAAAAAGCAAAAGAAGATCTGGCTTTGATAAAAAGTGCCTATAAGAATGATACCAATAACGGTACAGATGATACTTCTCCTACTTTTAAAGCATTTGAGGAAGGCTCAGAAACCATGTCGAAAGAGGCAAATGTGCAACTGGCTATTCGTCAGGAGAAATTTATTCGCGACCTGAAGAATGCTTTATTGAGAATTGAGAATAAAACATACGGAATTTGCCGTGTAACAGGAAAACTGATTCAGAAAGAACGCCTGAAATTAGTTCCACATGCAACTTTGAGTATTGAAGCCAAAAGGAAACAGTCATAGATTAATTAGAATATTTCTGATTTTTTTGATGAGTTTGAATGTGTTGTATTTAAGCGCACAAAATCTCATCGATAAAACAGTTTCCGCCGGTGCAAAATATATTTTCATCGAATTACATTTCATTGATAATTTAAAGATTGAAAACTCAGATAATGATAAAATAGAAGTCATTTCTGAAAATTATTTTGGAGGAGCATCTAATTTTATTCTTGAAGAAAAAAAAGGAACGATTACAATAAAAGACATCCGTAAGTTTGAAGAGAATAAAGAAGGCATAGATAAAGATTGTGTGGTACAGCCGGTTTATCCTTCCTACCTTATCAAAATTCCAAAGAATAAGAAAGTAAAAATAATGATTACGGAAGGGAATTTTAATGTAAAAGGATATAAAGGAGATCTGAATATAGATCTGGAAAGAGGAATTGCCAGACTTGAAAATATACATGGTGAGATTAGTTTACAGATCAATGTTGGAAATGTTATTTGTAAGCTAAAGAATACAGAACTGGATGTACATACCAATATGGGTTTTATCAAGGCTGATGAGGTAATTTCATTAGAGGGTACAGATAAAAGATCATTTAAGGGAGTAATCGGAACATCAAAAAACAAACTGAATATCAATGCTTTAAAAGCGAATATTTATATAGAAAAGTATATTTAAAAATTAATATTTCTTGAAAAAAGCAATTCTTTTAATTTTCTTCATTTTACTTATCGATCAGATAAGTAAATTTTATATAAAAACTCATTTTGTTTTAAGTGAAGAGATCAGGGTTTTCGGACTTGACTGGTTTAGGATACATTTTCTTGAAAACAACGGTATGGCCTGGGGTAAAGAATTTGGAGGAGAATCAGGTAAACTTTTTCTTACTGTTTTCCGTTTGGTGGCCATTGTTGGTATTGGGTACTGGCTTTACAGCGTAACGCAAAAGAAAGTTTCGAGATTATTGGTTATTTCTGTAGCTATGATCTTTGCAGGAGCTTTGGGTAATATTATTGATTCGGTTTTTTACGGAGTTATTTTTGATGATAGTTATCGTCATGTGGCTACCTTTTTACCTCCGGAAGGCGGATACAGTTCTTTATTTCACGGAAAAGTTGTTGATATGATCTATTTCCCGATCATTGATACGAATCTTCCTGAATGGATTCCCGAGATAAAATTTACTTTACCTCAGTGGTTACCCGTGATTGGAGGAAAATTCTTTTCCTTTTTTACCGAAAGACATTTTACTTTTTTTGATCCTGTTTTTAATATTGCCGACAGCTCGATTAGTATTGGAGTTGCCATCCTTGTATTGTTTAACAAAAGGGTTTTCCCAAAAGAATAACAAATATTATTATCTCAGTTCTTTTAAAGCATCAGTAAGTTGCATCAGGTTGTCGATCTCTACATGATCCATAACCACAACTTTATACCATTTGTTTCCTTTACCATGTTTTTGTGGAACCAGATGATATTTAACAGCAATATCTTCAGGAATGTATTCGGCATGAATGGTAACAATATTCATTTTCTCTTCACGGAAATACTTGATCCCCAGTTCATCCAGTTGTTTACACAGCCAGTTAGTTCGCATTTGCAGGATGCTTACTTTTTCGTACCATCCGTAAGGTCCGTAAGTAAATAAAATCATCCATACGGCAATGGCATTGGCACCGGAACGGCTTCCGCAAAGGGTAAGATCCATTCCTTCTACATATTCAGCTTCTTTGGTAAGCACATTTTCGATCAGTCCTTTTCTGCATAAATAAATACCTGTACCATAAGGCGCCTGGAGCATTTTATGGGCATCAATTGTGATCGAACTCACTTTTGGATTGGCAAAGTTTAGCGTAGATTCTTTATTACTGAAAGGATAAACAAATCCGCCATATGCCCCATCGATATGTAATTTATAAGGAAGATCGTATTTTTCAAGCACAGATGTATAGATATTCATATCATCAACCGAACCAAACATAGTGGTGGCCATGTTGGTAATCACAATAAAATACTTTTTACCGTTCTCTTTAGCCTTTTTAACAATATCATCCAGAACGTTAACATTGATTACTCTGTTCTCAAATTCAACAGGAATTGAAAAAAGATCAATATTCAGTAAATTAGACCCTTTAGGGATGGAATAGTGGGTGTCTTCAGAAGCCAGGATGGCGATCTCGTTATTCTTGGCATTAAAATGATTTTCAAAGTAATTTCTGAAAACCCACATGGCCTGAATATTGGCTTCCGTTCCGCCCGGAGCGATATACCCGTCGTATTGTTCTTCTTTACATTTAAAAACATCAACAGCAAGTACACGCAGCACTTCTCTTTCGATCTCTTGTGTGCCTGTAAAAGCAACTTCAGAAGAACCTATGGTATGACATCCGATGTGATTTGGGTTGGCAACATAAGTTTTTAAAGTAGGAGCATCCTTTAAAAAAGGAGCATCGCTGTAAAAAACTTTATCGTCAAGTTTTGATGCCGGATAACCCAAAGAGGTATCAGTATTAAAATCAACATTGTCTGATAATGCTTTTTCTATTCTTCTCTGAAGCTCTTTATGGCTTAGTTTTTTCCAATATCTCATTTTAACTGTGTAAAATTGTTAATTACGTAATTTCCGATAAAAATATGGGTGCAAATTTACAAATTATAAATTTGAATTTTGCGTATTTTTACAAGAGCTATTAATAAAGATTAAATGAAGATCAGGCAAATTTTAGGTTACCTTGTTGTGGCACTTCTCGCCTTTTTTATAACCAGAGAATGGTATAAGAAAGAGCAAAGAGCAGATACTTATGAAGAGACACAGGTAATAGTTCAGAGTATTAAAAATATGAGTAAACTCATTGTTACAGAAGGCGTTTTTAGCGAGATTTACAATTATGAAAATGCTAAAAAATACTTTTACGATACCTTTGAATTTAAAAAAAGTGCCATTGTTGCAGTAAACGCTCGTGTTCAGGTGGTTTTTGATTTAGAAAAAATGGAGATAGAAGTGGATTCCGTTCATAAAAAGATCATTATTAAATCGATCCCTGAAGAAGAGATCAATATCATTCCCGAAGTAAAATATTATGATATTCAGCAAAGTACTTTCAATACCTTCGACAGAAAAGAACTGAATCAGATTAATCAAAGAAGTATACAAAAGATCAGAGAAACTGCTAAAGTTGCCAAATTGAAAGTTAATGCCAAAGAAAGATTGATCGAAGAACTGAAAAAGATCTATCAGCTTTCAGCCGTC
>QNYL01000261.1 GCA_003973375.1 Flavobacteriia bacterium | reverse complement strand
AATCTTTCAGACTTCCTAATTCCGGATGAATATCTTTATGTCCTCCCAGCTTAGAACCAATTCCCCAAGGCGAACCCACATCTCCGGAAACTATATTGGTTGAATTGTTCTTCCCTTTGCGGTTGACCTCCCCTATGGGGTGAACAGGTGGAAAATACAAAGTGTCAAAGCCCATTTCCGCAACTCTTGGCAGTAATCTTTCACAATCTTTAAAAGTACCGTGTACGCCTTCCTTTTCAGAGGCTGAACGGGGAAAGAATTCGTACCAGGTACTGAATCTCGCTTTTAAACGATCCACATAGATCTTATAAATTTTTGTGGAATTTACCAGCTTTTTATCAGGAAAGTTATAAAACAAATGGTATAACCTGTCGCTTACAGCTTCCGATATGGCAATATCATAAAAATTTTTATTTCTAAAAATTTTCTTCAAATGATCTAAATATGCTTTATCATCTGCCGAAAGTCTTTTATAAATTGCTTCTATAAATTTAACTCCTTCCAGAAGTTCAGAAGTTACCTTTTGTTGATTTTCGATCTTTCTTTTTATTCCGTGTTGCCAGGTAAGGGCATGATCAATCCACCCCTCAATCTTATACTCGTAATAACCTTGTTTTTCAACATAAAAAGACGCAAACCATTCATCATTAAAACCGGGTTTCATCCTAATTTCATTCCACGTACGTGCACTTTTATGTTTAAATAAAACAGAAGTTCCTATCAAATCATGTCCATCTCCAAATACATGTGCCTCTACATTTACTACTTCGTTTACAACCCTTTTTATTGGAAATTCACCTCCATTCAAAACCGGTGAAACATAATCAATTACAACTCTTTTTTGATTCAGCATTCTTTAATTCTTAATTTTAATGTTGTTTAATAAAAAGCCTGATATTTCAGGAATCAAAAAAAATACCTAAATAATATACCCGTGAGGGATTGTTACTCCTTTTTTAACAACAACAATACCATCTCTTACCACATAAAGATCTGTTTCAACATCTTCCAGATGTTTGCCTCCATTGATCCTTACATCATCTCCTATACGGCAATTCTTATCAATTATTGCATTTTTAATAAAACAACGCTGTCCAATTCCCATCAGGACACTGATCTTTTTATTTTCTATCTCCTCCAGCGTTTCGTAGAAATCAGAACCCATCATATAAGTATTGATAACGGTTGATTCGTCTCCTATACGGGAACGTATTCCGATCACTGATCTTTCAATCATAGCAGCACTAATGATACAACCATCGGCAATGACACTGCTGTTGAGTGTTGTTCCTGAGATCTTAGTTGTGGGAAGGATTCTGGCTCTGGTATAAACTCTCTTATTGTTACTGTACAAATCAAATTTAGGAATTGAATCTGTTAAACCAATATTAGCTTCAAAGAAAGAATCAATGTTTCCTATGTCGGTCCAGTATCCTTCAAACTGATAACTTAAAGTTTTGTGTTTATCAATATTCTGCGGAATTATTTCTTTACCGAAATCATTGGTACTGTAATCATTCATCAACTCAACCAATAATTTTCTATTGAATATATAGATTCCCATTGAGGCCAGATAATGTCTTCCGGCCGATTTCATCTCATCACTTACATCAGAAGTCCAATCGGGTAATAATTTTGCTTCAGGTTTCTCAATAAAGGAAGTAATTACATTATTTTCATCAGATTTTAAGATACCAAAAGAAGTGGCATCTTTTGCATTTACCGGGATGGTTGCAATAGATATTTCCGCTTTATTTGCTACATGCTCTTTAAGCATTAATTTATAATCCATTTGATACAACTGATCTCCCGAAAGAATCAGAGCATATTCAAAATTGTAATTTAAAAAATGATGCATACTTTGTCTAACGGCATCAGCTGTTCCCTGAAACCATTCAGAACTTGAAATGGTTTGTTCTGCTGCCAGTATATCTACAAACGCTTTGCTAAAGAAACTAAAATGATAAGTGTTTTTAATATGCCGATTCAGAGAAGCCGAGTTGAACTGAGTTAAAAGAAAAATACGATTAATATCAGAATTTAAACAATTTGAAATCGGTATATCTACCAACCTGTATTTTCCTGCGATAGGTACAGCGGGCTTCGATCTCTTTTCTGTCAAAGGATATAAGCGTGAACCTTGCCCACCTCCTAAAATAATACTTAAAACTTTATCACTTGTCAACATAATTACTGTATTAACGATTTATATAATTTTTTATGTTCTCTTGCAATGGCACTCCAGTCAAATTTTTCCTCGGCTCTTTTTCTACCTTTTTTAGCCATCGCTTTATTTAATTCCTTGTCATCTATCAGCTTATTGATTCCTGTAGCAAGATCTCTGGAAAATTTATCAGGATCCAGAGGTTCAAACGGAGCTTCGGTCTGTTGTTCCAGTGGAATAAGAATACCGGTTTCTCCATCCACAACCACTTCCTTTATACCGCCAACAGCACTAGCTACAACAGCAGTTTCACAGGCCATGGCCTCAACATTTATAATACCAAAGGGTTCATAGATGGAAGGGCAACAAAATACATCTGCATGAGAATAGAGCTCGATCACTTCTTTTTTCGGCAGCATCTCATCAATCCAGATCACGTTTTCTCTGTGTTTTTTTACTTCATTTACACTCTCTTGCATTTCTTTGGCAATTTCTGGGGTATCCGGGGCTCCAGCACAGAGTACAATTTGCGTATCAGGATTGATATATTTTATAGCATTTACCAGATGAATGATTCCTTTCTGACGGGTAATCCTGCCAACAAAAAGCACAAAAGGTTTTGACTGATCAATACCAAATTTATCCATTGTTGAGGTTTCACTGGTCACCACATATTCCTCAAGATTTATTCCGTTGTAGATCACTTTGATCTTATCTTCATCTATATCAAAATATTTCAATACATCTTCTTTGGTCTCTTTTGATACTGCGATCACCGCATCTGCCATCTCAATAGCAGTTTTTTCAATCCATGATGAAGCATCATAACCTCTCCCCAGCTGTTCTCTTTTCCAGGGTCTGAGCGGTTCAAGTGAATGTGTTGTGATCACCAGAGGTACTCCGTAGGTCAGTTTTGCAATAATACCTGCAAACTGAGCATACCAGGTATGACAATGAACCACATCGGCATCAACCTTATCAGCATTCATATGCAGGCAGGTAGACAAACTGTTCATCACCGCTTTCAGCTTACTGTCGGTATTTTCAAATACAGGGTTATCAAAAGGGTAGCCTTTTACGGTAAGATGTTCTGATTTCTCATCCTGATCCCCAAAACTACGAACCTCAATATCCATGATCTTAGCCAATTCGGCTGCCAGATACTCAACAACCACACCTGCCCCGCCATAAACATAGGGAGGGAACTCTTTTGTATAAAAAATAACTTTCATTATTAATCAGTTTTTTTTCTAGAAATGATTGTTAAATATAGGAATATATCAGCAAATATTTAAATTAATTTTTTATTTAATTACTCTTGCAGTATCTTTAATCTTCTTCAGGAAATATCAATAAAAAACTGCCGGAAAAAATCCGGCAGTCTAAATTGTATATTACACTGAATTATAGATTATTAATTTAAATCTTCCAGTATTGAGGTTTCGTTTCTTCAGAGACTTGTTCCCAGTAATCCCGGGTCACAATATGTTTTCCGTCAATGGTCTTCAGGCGTCTTTGAAAAATAGATACTGTAGGATTAAAGGTCATATCGGTAACTCCAACAGTATACAATTGTGGATCATCCTCTGATTTTCTCTTTTCTTCCTGAACCACTACTTCAAAACCGTTTACCTCTAAGAGCTTTTTTAAAAAATCCTTTCTGTTTTCATCTATTTTTTTCCCAACAAAAGTAACTCTTGTTTCCCCGATACTACCAAACTGATGTTTCCCTTCCAGTGCCATTTTCTACAAATTTAAAAAACTTGAACTTATGTTATAAATATAATCGTAAAGCGGGCTGTACAATCCTACAACCAGAATACCAATTGATGCAATGATCAGTCCGATCTTCATCAAAGGTCTGCTTTCAAAATAAGGTATTGATGTTTCATCGTTCTTAGTTAAGAACATCTCTTTTACCACCAGTAAATAATAATACAAAGAGATGGTTGCCATTACAACACCAATAAATACTAAAAAGTAATAACCTTTACTGGCTGCTGCTGCATACAAAAAGAATTTTCCGAAGAATCCTGCCAAAGGCGGAATTCCTGCCAGTGAGAACAACGCCAGCATCATTATCAGACTCAATTTAGGATTTGTTCTGTACAAACCTTTGTAATCATTCATTGATTCTTTGCCTGTTGCATTGGAAATGGCCTGTACCACGCCAAATGCTCCAAGATTAGAAAAGATATATATGGCCACAAAATAGATAATCGTGGTTACACCCAGAGTATCAACCGACATAAATCCAAGCAGAATAAATCCTGCCTGCGCTATAGATGAGAAGGCAAGAAAACGCTTCATATTCTTTTGACGCAATGCAAAAAGGTTACCAATGGCCATGGTGGAAATGATCAGTATATAAAAGATCTTATTCCATACAGGCATCAAAGGTTTCATTACCGTGAACATAATAATCATTAAGATTATTACGGCGGCACCTTTTGAGATCACTGATAAATAGGAGGCTACCGGGATCGGAGCTCCTTCATAAACATCTGCTGTCCAGAAATGGAACGGTACCAGTGATATCTTGAATCCTAAACCGGAAATAAAGAATACAAAACCTAAAACCGACAGATTTGAAATACTGATCACATCAGCGAAAGCGTCAAAATAAATTGTACCGGTTGTGGCATACAATAAAGAAATACCAAAAATGGCAGTTCCTGAGGCCAGTGCTGAAGATAATATATATTTAACTCCTGCTTCTGCAGAATCTCTTTTCATAGTATCGTATGCAACCAAAGCTGCAACAGGTAAAGTAGCCAGTTCTAATCCGATGTAGAACATTAAGAAATCTCCTGCAGAGATCATAAAGTACATTCCTAAAAGTGATGAGAAAAGCAGAACGATAAATTCACTTGATTTATTCTGGTCAACCACTTTATCTTTTAGCCAGTCTGCCGATTGCAGTAAAAGGATCAAAACACCTACGTTTAAAGTGCCTTTAAAAAAGTGCAGCATATCATTGGTTCTGAACATACCGCCAAATATACTTCCCTCCTCCAAAGGTATAAATCCTATTGCAGTAAAGATGGCAAACAAGATGATCGAAAGATTGATCAGACCTCCTTTTTGCTTTTTACCGGAGAATATTTCAAAGATCACCAGCAATAAAATCAAAACCAGTAATCCTAATTCGTAACGCATCAATAATAAACTATTCCAGTCCATTCTTCTTATATTTTTATAATAATCGTTCTAAAAAAGGTTGAATACTTTCTTTTATCATCTCTGTAACTCCAAAAGGCATTACACCGATCATCACTACAGGAATCATTAAAATTGCAAGACCTACCTTTTCATACCAGGCAGCTGTTGGCATTTCTACTCCTTTGGGATATTCTAAAGGCCCCATCATGATCTTACCGATCATTCTCAATATATATACTGCAGTAACCACAATTGAGGAAACCACCAATACCGTAAGAACTCTTCTGAAGGTATCATCATGCTGGAAAGCACCTACAAAAATATTCATCTCAGCAACAAACCCACTGAATCCCGGCAAACCTAAATAGGCTAAACCTGTTATTACATAAACCGCACCTATAAACGGAAGGATCTTCATCAAACCTCCAAGTTTGGCAATATCCCGTGTATGTGTTCTTCCGTAAACCATTCCGATCAGGGCAAAGAACAGGGCTGTAAGTAAACCGTGAGATAATGATTGAATAATTGCTCCTGTCCATGATACTTTATTGATCATCAGCAGGGCGAACAAAACCAGCCCCAGGTGACTCACAGAAGCGTAAGCATTGATATACTTAAGGTCTTTTTGCATGATAGCTCCCATACCTCCGTAAACCACACCAATGGCGGCAAGAACCAGGAAGAAATCATTCCAGTGTAAAGCTCCTTCAGGCAGCAGATACATAGCAATTCTAAAAACACCATATCCTCCCAGTTTCATCAAAACACCTGCGTGCAGCATTGATACCGCTGTTGGTGCTGAGGCGTGACCTGAAGGTGACCAGGTATGGAAAGGGAATAAAGCCCCCAGTACTGCAAAACCTACAAATACTAATGGGAAAAATAATTTTTGTGCTTCAAGCGGGATATTTACCTGAGCTATTTCGAGTATATTAAATGTTAAAGGACCTCCGTCTGCACCGGAATTAAAATAGATTCCGAAAATTCCTACAGAAAGCAAGGCTGAAGCTCCCATCAGCATCAGGGTAAGTTTCATGGCCGAGTCTTCTTTCGGACCGGATCCCCAGATACCGATCAGCAAATACATCGGAATTACCGCAATTTCATAAAATACGAACATGGTAAACATATCCAGTGAGATAAAGAATCCGAATACCCCTGTTGACAGGATAATCAGCGAGATAAAGAATTCCTTGGGAAGATCATTAATTTTCCACGAAATAAAGATTCCTGCAAAAACAACGGTCGAAGTTAAAAGGATCATCAAAACCGAGATGGCATCTACACCGATACTGTAATGAATATTGAATGTTTCAAACCACATCGCATCTTTGGTAAAAAGCATAATGCTATCATTTACCGCTCTTTCCTTTAAATAGGCGAAGACCAAATTTATTGACATGGCCAGCTGAACCGCCATACCGATCAGAGCTACAACTCTGGATTGCTTCAGATCTTTGGTAAAGATCAAAGCAAATACTGTTAAAACAGGTACTACAACAAAAAGTGTTAATATATCCATTGCATTAAATTATTTGGTCCATATATAAAATACTATAATGGCGATGACTACAGCACCTCCTATAAATGACATTGCATAATCCTGGAACTTACCAGACTGTATTCCTTTAATCTTTTCAGAGGTCTTCACGGTAGAATTACCTATACCGATCATAGTTGCATCCACCACATTTTTATCAAACCATGCCATTGGGGCTGCCATACGAGCAAAAATGATCTTTTTGGTTACAAACATATAGATCTCATCAATATAAAATTTCCTGTAAGTCCACTGATAGAAACTTCCAAATGCAGCAACCATCTTATCAGCCAGATTTGTTGGTTTCTTATAAAAGATATAGGCAAGAACA
Source organism: Flavobacteriia bacterium (assembly GCA_003973375.1). Classification (GTDB taxonomy): domain Bacteria; phylum Bacteroidota; class Bacteroidia; order Flavobacteriales; family Flavobacteriaceae; genus Namhaeicola. The sequence continues at coordinate 6,454 of QNYL01000261.1, read as the reverse complement.
ATACCTATTAAACCAACTGTAGTGGCCACAATTGCCAGAGTAATATCTAAATGCGCTTCAAAAGGCATTCTGTCGGCAGAAATATATTCGCTAAAATGAATATACCCTGCGAATATACTCATAAAGGCTAAAAAGATCATCGGAATGGTCATTGAAGCCGGTGATTCATGTGGAGTATGATCGTATTTTGTTTCCTTTCCCCAAAAAATATTGAAGTAAAGACGGAACATATAGAAAGCTGTAAGACCGGCTACAAATACGCCTATGATGTAAAGCAACATATTGTTTTCAAAGGCTGCTGCCAGGATCTCATCTTTACTGAAGAACCCTGCAAATCCGGGGAAACCCGAAATTGATAAAGCAGCAATAAGGAATACCACATGGGTAACAGGCATATATTTTTTCAGATTACCCATATCCCTCATATCATTACTGTGGATCGCATGAATTACAGAACCTGCACCCAGGAATAACAAGGCTTTGAACATGGCATGTGTAAACAAATGGAACATAGAGGCCATATAACCCAGGCCTTCATGACCTTCGTATTTTGAAACACCAAGTGCCAGCATCATATAACCAATCTGCGACATGGTTGAAAAGGCCAAAACTCTTTTGATATCGTATTGTGTTAAAGCGATGATCGCGGCAAACAATGAGGAGAATCCTCCTACATAAGCCACAAGCTGTAAGGCAAATCCGTCATCTGAAAAATAGAACAGCGGAAACATTCTTGCAACCAGATAAACCCCGGCTACAACCATGGTTGCTGCGTGGATCAATGCAGAAACAGGTGTTGGACCTTCCATCGCATCAGGTAACCAGATGTGTAACGGGAACATGGCCGATTTACCGGCACCCCCTATAAAGATCATCATCAATGCCCAGGTAATAACCGACAAGCCCATAAACGACTGTGCCACACCCTGAGTAATAATGGCTCCTTCCGGATCATTTAAAACCTGGAAATCGAAAGTTCCGGTAAAATAGGACAAGAGCAGAATTCCCAAAAGGAAACCCAGATCGGCAAAACGTGTTACAATGAATGCTTTTTTAGCTGCGGATACTGCTGAAGGTTTGGTATAGTAATAACCGATCAGTAAGAATGAGGAAACCCCAACCAGTTCCCAGAAAATATACATCTGGAAAATATTGGTGGCCAGTACCAAACCGAACATAGAGAAGCTAAACAACCCCAGAAAGGCAAAGAAGCGGGTATAACCATCATCCCCTTTCATATAACCCCTGCTGTACAAATGCACCATAAAGGAAATTGTAGAGACCACAACCAGCATCATTACCGAGATCGGATCAATAAGGACTCCCATATCGATATGCAATTTATCAGTAAAACTGATCCAGGTGTATTTGTAAACAAATGTTTGATAAACATCATTTACTTTTCCATGCGTAAAATACTGAAAAGCTGTATAATACGAAAGAATAAAAGCGATTCCAAGGCCAAGGGAACCTATCCATCCTGAAATGGCAGGCTTTATCTTCTTGCTTCCAAATCCAAGAATCAGGAAGAGTGCCAAAGGAATTAACAGAATATAAACAGTATAGCTAAAATCCATTTTTTATATTTTAATTTCTTATCCTTTTTCTTAATTAATATTTCAATGTATCGGTATCTTTCACTTCCACCGAGTTAACCAGTTTATATAAATTGATTATTATCGCAATAGCCAGCGCGGTTTCTGCTGCCGCCATAGCAATGATAAAAATCGAGAAAACTGTCCCTTGCAAAAAGTCGGGATACAAATACGTGTTGATTACCACAAAATTCAATGCTGATGCATTTAATATCAGTTCTATAGACATCAAAATGGTAATCAGATTCTCTCTGGTGAAAAAACCGTAAACCCCGATAAAGAATACAACTGTAGACAGGGTTAAAATTTCGTAAATACTTATACCTTCAATCATCTTAAAACGTATTATTTATTTAATTTTTTTCCTTTGGCTATTACTATTGCACCAATCATGACTGCAAAAAGTAAAACCGAGATCACTTCAAAAGGTAAGATAAATCCTCCCGCATCAACACTTAGTAATTTATGCCCTATATCTGAAACTTCTATGGTTCTTCCTGCAGCTGCCTGTTGAAAAGGGAACGTAAGTATTGCCCAGAGTGAAATTCCAAGTCCGGTTAATACCACTGCTCCGGCAATCAGTTTCTTTCTTAACGGAGTAACCTCCAGTTCAAGTTCAACATGGTGTACCAGCAATACTGAGAAGATAAACAACACGATCACGCCACCCCCGTATACAGCCAGCTGAATAGCACCCAGAAAACTGTAATCAACCATAAAATAGATTCCGGAGATCCCCATCAGAACAAACAGCAAATAAATTACTGCTCTTAAGATCTTACGGCTTGATACTGATGCTATTGCAAATACTACAATGATCAAAGCCAATATGTAAAAAACAATTCTTTCCATAATATTATTCTTCTATTCCTGCTTTTAGTTTAGATCCGGGCTGGTTTAATACTTTGGTCAATGCCGATCTGTCATAAACCGCATTTTCAAAATTCTGTGCCCACACAATTGCATCTGTAGGACAGGCATTAATACATAAGCCGCACATGGTACACATAGACAAATGATAGATATGCTTATCGATCATTTTCTTCTTCTTTCCGGTTGCAGGATCAACCTGTCTGTCCCAAATGATCTCGATAGATCCGTTAGGGCAGGCAATCTCACATGACTGACATCCGGTACAACGATGTTCATTGTTTTCATCATGAGGCATTACTACCTCACCTCTGAACCTTTCGAACATTTGCAGTGTATCTCTGTTATCAGGATACAATTGTGTAATGTTTTCTGAACGAATACGTACAAAATGTCCCCCTGTAACCCGCATTCCGGTTAGTAAAGTTTTAATTCCGCTGTATATATCTGAAAAATAACTCATATTCCTTATTTATTATTCTGAATAATAATAATTTTCTGTTTTTGCTACCTACAAGGTAATATTCAACCAGATTACAATGGCCATTAACACGAGATTAACCATATTAATAGGTAATAAATATTTCCATTCGAGGGTTAAAAGCTGGTCAACTCTTAACCTTGGGAAAGTCCATCTGAACCACATCATCAAAAGAATGATCATAAAGACTTTTATAATAAACCACAATACTTCAGGGAACCAGGTAATTCCTTCGGTAATTCCAAAAGGAGACAACCATCCGCCAAAGAAAAGTACAACTGCAATTGATGCTATGATAAACATATTGATAAATTCCGCAAGGAAGAAATAGGCAAACTGCATTCCTGAATATTCTGTATGGAATCCTGCTCCCAGTTCTGATTCAGCTTCCACCAGGTCAAAAGGTGCCCTGTTGGTTTCTGCAGTACCGGCAATCATAAAAATCATAAAGGCGATAATTGCAGGTATATGCCCCTGAAAGATCAGCCAGCCTCCTGTTCTTTGCACTTCGATGATCTCTGATAACTGAAGACTTCCCGATAACAAGACCATCGTCAGAATTGATAATCCAACAGACAGCTCATAACTGATGGTTTGTAAACCACTTCGCATTGCTCCAATCAAAGAGTATTTGTTGTTACTCGCCCAGCCTCCAACAAGCAATCCTATAACGCCGATAGAGGAAACCGCAAAAAGGAAGAATACTCCGATGTTGATATCAAATCCCTGAAATTGTTTTGAAAAGGGGAAAACCGCCATAGCCATCAAAGAGGCTATAATTACAAAATACGGAGCTAAATTGAATAAAAATTTATCCACTTTCCGGTTTGAATATATTTCTTTTGAAACCAGTTTTAATGCATCTGCAATGGTTTGAAAAATACCCCACGGACCAACTCTGTTTGGTCCTAATCTGAATTGGAACCAGGCTGCAACTTTACGTTCAAGCAGCACTAAATACAAACCTGCTACTGCAAAAAGGGCTAAATAAGCTGCCGCGATTAAAACCCATTCTGTAATAGTGGCTGCACCTTCAGGCATGATCGAGAAGAGCCAATCATGTATTGTTGTTGTTATGCTTAATGGTATGTTCATCATTAAATTCTTATAAAATTATTAACGATCAATATCTGGTATTACAAAGTCGAATGACGCCATTATGGCCACAAGATCTGCTATTTTTCCTCCTTTGGATATATGATTCAATACCGATAAATTTGAAAATCCGGGTGATCTGAACTTCAATCTGTACGGGTTCTTGGTTCCTGTACTGTTGATGTAAACTCCCAGTTCCCCTCTTGCTGTTTCCACTCTCTGGTAAAATTCTCCCTTAGGTAATTTAATCACAGCTTTGGTAGGCACCTTTATATCTCCTTCGGGAATATTATCGATTAATTGTTCAACGATCGAGATCGATTCCCACATTTCTTTGATCCTAACCTTATATCTTGCGAAAGTATCTCCTTCCGTAAACAATGCTTCTTCAAAATCTACACGGTCATAAGCGTGGTAAGGATGCGTTTTTCTCACATCACAATGTACTCCTGAACCTCTGGCCACAGGACCGGTAACTCCGTATGAGATCGCATCTTCTTTCGATAATAGCCCAATCCCTTTGGTTCTTTTCTGGAAGATTACATTTCCTGTTAATAATCTGTCGTATTCGGGTAAATGTTCTTTAATATCCACAAGAAATTTCTTTACCCTGTTCACAAAATTAGGATGCAGATCGAACATCAATCCACCGGGAACATAATAGTTCATGGTTAACCGGGCACCACAGGTTTCCTCAAAAATATCATTGATCATTTCACGGTCTCTGAACGCATAGAAATAAGTGGTCAGTGCACCAAGGTCCATTCCCATAACTCCCCACCACAATAAGTGAGATGCCAGACGGGTCAGCTCATCAAAAATAGTTCTGATCACCTTAACCCTGTCGGTCACTTCCAGTTCAAGTGCTTTTTCAACAGCCAGACAAACAGCTCCGTTATTGATATGAGAGGAAAGATAATCCATCCTGTCGGTCAAATGTACGATTTGCTGATAGCTGTCGCGTTCACACATTTTTTCAATTGAACGGTGAATGTAACCCAGATCAGGATCTACATTTTTAATAATCTCTCCGTCAATTGTTAACAATAAACGCAAAACACCGTGAGCTGCAGGGTGCTGAGGCCCCATATTGATAAAATACTCCTCAGTTTTGATTTTGTTATTAGTTAATTGTTCCATTTTTTAACCTTTCCGGCCTAAGCCTTTCTCTAAAATTATTTCTTTAATCAGGTTATTTTATTACCATATTCTCTTCATCAACATAATCTTTCCGTAAAGGATAACCTTCCCAATCCGGTGTTAAGAACAGTCGTTTTAAATTAGGGTGATTGTTAAATCTGATCCCAAAGAAGTCGAAAACTTCCATTTCATGAAATTCTGCAGTTCTCCAGATATCGTTTACCGAATCGATCTTCGGATTCTCCCTGTCGGCAGTTTTCACCTTAACCACAATATTATGCCGGTATTCTGTAGATTCCAGATGGTAGATCACACCCAGCTCTTCCCCCCAGTCTATTCCGGTAAGGCAAAAAAGATAATCGAATTTTAATTCGGGGGTATCCTTTAATTTTAGGCAGATCTCATGCAGCTCCTCCGCAGGTACTGTTACATTTAAAAATTCTGAACCTTCTTCTGAAAATTCCAGTTTATCGCTCCAGGATTCTACTATCTTTTGAATTTCTTGGTTTTCCATGATCAATCCTTTATTCTTTAACAATTAAGCCTTCATCAAAACCATCGATCGGATTATGCTCCTTACGATATTTTGAACTTTCATTATCGATCTTTTTCTGCAGCATGATCATCCCTTCCAGTAAAGCTTCAGGTCTTGGAGGACATCCCGGAATATATACATCAACCGGTATAATATGATCGGCTCCTTTTACAACTGAATAAGAATTATAAAAGAACGGACCTCCTGAGATAGCACAGGCCCCCATGGCAATTACGTACTTTGGTTCTGCCATCTGATCATACAATCTTCTCAATACTGGTGCCATCTTATTTACAATGGTTCCTGCAATAATGATCAGGTCGGCCTGACGTGCAGACGGCCTTGCCACCTCAAATCCGAATCTTGAATAATCATTTCGTGCAGCACCGGTTTGCATCATCTCGATCGCACAGCAACTGGTACCAAAATACAAAGACCAGAGTGAATTCCGGCGCCCCCAGTTGATCACATGATCAAGGGTGGTTACCACAATATTTCCTCCGTTCCCTCCCGGAATTACTTTTCCGGGAAAATCATCAGGTACCTGATTAAAACCTTCTGCTTCCAGTTGTTTTAAAAAACTCTTCTTTTCTACTCCCATCGTAATGCTCTTTTTTTCCAAGCGTATAATAAGCCCAGTCCTAGTATAAACAGGAACACAATAATTTCGGCTAAAGCTATAGAACTCATATCTTTAAAATCAGCAGGTAACGGAGGAGGAAAGGTTAGGGTAAAATA
>QNYL01000065.1 GCA_003973375.1 Flavobacteriia bacterium | reverse complement strand
AGGGTTGATGATACCACACATTCTGTTTATCAGGCGGATTTTATAGAAAATACAACCGTCTCGGAAAGTAAGGAGATCAGCACGGATAATTATTACCTGCCTTATGACGAATGGGATTATATCAAAAGGGAGTACAAACCCGGTTTTTGCAAACTTTACCCCAAAAATATTCTGGAAAATGATGTAGCTTATTATAAAAAGACCTTAAAGGATAATGCTTCAACCTTGATGGGATTGCGAAAAATGCTTACCAATGTAAACAACAAATTTCGGCAACAGCGCCGGCAATCGCAGGGAGAAGAATTTGATCTCGATGCATTGATTGATCTGTATGTTGATATTCATACCGGCCATACTCCCTCGGAAAACATCTACCTTTCAAAAAGAAAAAAAGAAAAAGATCTGTCCATTTTAATGTTGCTTGACATAAGCCTTTCCAGTGATGGTTACGCAGCAGGAAATCGTGTGATCGATGTGGAAAAACAAGTCTCTATTTTGTTCGGAGAGATCCTTAACGAGTTTCATGTAGATTTTTCTATTGATTGTTTTTATTCCAAAACCCGAAATTACGCTACTTATTTAAGTCTTAAAGATTTTGATGAGGACTGGAATAAAGCGAAATTCAAGATCGGCGCTGTTCAACCCGAAGGCTATACCCGGATCGGTACTGCATTAAGGCATTCAGGTGCACTGATGGAAAAAAGAAATACCTCCAATAAATGGATCATTTTGATCTCAGATGGCAAACCAAATGATTACGATAAATATGAAGGAAAATACGGTATCAATGATGTAAAACAGGCCTTAAGAGAGTTGAATGAAAAAAATATCAACTCATATGCCCTGGCTATTGAGGCCAATGCCAAATATTATCTCCCGCAGATGTTCGGGGTAAACCACTACGAAATACTCACAACTCCAGTAGAATTGCTGCAATCTCTGGCTAAATTATACGATCGTATCAAACATAAATCATAAAATGTTTCTGATATTGGTTTTTTATTTACTTTTATTACCTGTTTAAAATAAACCGGAAAGATAATTATGAGTAAAAGAGTTAAAATAGCTTTTGCTATCGGAATTCAGCTGGCAGTGATCGCTTCGATAGGAGATTATGTGGGCTGGCCTTACATGAAATACGTCCTAATCACAGCCGTGATCTCTTTTGCGGTTACTTTTATCCTGTTTATTGCTGATAATATTAAAGAATAATATATGAAAACAACCAAGATCGACTATAAAAATATTCTTTATCCTCCGGGAGGAATTCTGCTCTGGATCCTGATCACTATGGAACTGATTACCTTTGGTGTAGCACTGATTGTTATGGTAATCAACAGTAAGGATGATCCTCAGCTTTTTCATGAATCACGACTACATTTGAATACTACTTTTGGAGCTATAAATACTATTTTTCTATTAACCAGTGGTTTTTTTATGGCGACTACAGTTCATCAGTATCATCAGAATAATTATAAAAAAGCCGGTTTTTATCTGAATCTTACCATGATCGGAGGACTTTTGTTCCTAATCATAAAAAGTGTTGAATACTACATGAAAATACAGTCGGGACATGGCATGGGAGCCAATTCATTTTTTATGTATTACTGGCTGCTTACCGGATTTCATGTAATTCATGTAATTGTAGGACTTGTAATTTTGCTGTTCCTTAAAAACAGTTTAAAAAAAGAAAAGACCGAAACTGAAGATATTGAGGCCAGTGCGGCTTTTTGGCATATGTGCGATCTGATCTGGCTGATCCTTTTCCCAACTTTATATTTAATAATCTGATCATGAAGAAAAAAGATATCTACACTTTGGCTCTGTTGATTGTACTGACCTTAACCACAGCGATCTTTTCAACACATCTTAACCATTTGAAATATGTTACAGTGATCATCTTAGGGCTTTCGGCAATAAAATTTATGCTGGTTGCCTTTCAGTTTATGGAACTAAAGAAAGCTAATCCTTTCTGGAAATCCATCATCGTGATCTACCTGATCCTTTTCGTTACGATCGTAAGCGTATCTTTGTGAAAAAATACAAAGAACAGGTTAACCTGGATAAAATAAATTTGAAAATTTTAATCATAAAATATTTATATCAAGTAAATTGGCGTAAAAATATTCTATAATAACTTTTGCATTTACACACTTTTTAGGATAGTACTGCCTTAAACCTATGGCAGGGTTCAATTATAAGTCTCCGGAAACAAACAACCCGAATTTATCAAAAGATTTTAGAAAAAAATTGTATCTCATCGAACTTTAGGATCAGTTTGTAAAATACGCTGCGCTTTATTCAGAATTTAAATTTGAGGACAGTATCACTGCCAAAGGTTTTCATTCCTCTAATGTTTTTATGGTCGGATCAGACTTGACTTTAATAAAACCTGGCACCGTAATATAAATATGTAAAGCTTATTTTCCCAGAAGCACATTTAAAATATTTATAGCCGATTCGCTTATTTTTGTTCCCGGACCAAAGATTCCAACTACTCCCTGATCATATAAAAACTGATAATCCTGAGGAGGAATTACCCCGCCAACAACCACTAAAATATCTTCCCTGCCATATTTTTTTAATTCATCAATAACTTTAGGTACAAGGGTTTTATGCCCTGCTACTAAAGAAGATACTCCTAAAATATGTACATCATTTTCTACAGCCTGTTTGGCCACTTCTTTTGGAGTCTGGAACAACGGAGCCACATCTACATCAAAACCCAGATCAGCAAAACCGGTGGCAATTACCTTGGCTCCTCTGTCGTGACCATCCTGTCCCATTTTGGCAACCATGATCCTTGGCCGCCTTCCTTCAAGTGCTGCAAATTCATCGGCCAGTTTAACTGCTGCTGCAAAATTCTTATCCTTTTTAATTTCTTTACTATACACGCCTCTTATGGTATTAATTTGTGCTTTATATCTTCCAAATACTTTTTCCAGAGCAAAAGATATCTCCCCCAGCGTAGCCCGTTCCTTAGCCGCTTTTACTGCAAGATCCAATAAATTACCCTTCCCCGTTTTCGCAGCTATTGTAAGCGCTTCTAAAGCCTCTTTTACCGCTTCCTGATCTCTTCTTTGCTTTATCTCATTCAGCTGCTCTATCTGAGATCTTCTTACGGCATCATTATCCACTTCCAGCGTATTGATCTGCTCCTCTTTTGACAGCTGATACTTATTTACTCCCACTATAGTATCTTCACCACTATCTATACTCGCCTGCTTTCTTGCAGAAGCCTCTTCTATCCGCATCTTAGGGATTCCCTTTTCAATGGCTTTTGTCATTCCACCCAGATCCTCTACTTCCATAATCAGCTTCCAGGCCTTTTCCGCAATACGATAGGTCAGCTCTTCAAGCTCCTCACTCCCTGCCCACGGATCCACAGTTTTGGTAATCAGCGTTTCTTCCTGTAAAAATATCTGTGTATTCCGGGCAATTCTTGCCGAAAAATCAGTAGGTAAAGCAATGGCTTCATCCAGCGCATTGGTATGTAACGACTGGGTTCCGCCAAAGGCAGCCGCCATGGCTTCAATACCTGTACGGGCCACATTGTTAAAAGGATCCTGAGCCGTAAGACTCCATCCGCTGGTCTGACAATGGGTTCTGAGCGCCATCGACTTCGGATTCTGAGGAGCAAAAGTTTTGATCAGCTTGGCCCAAAGCATCCTTCCGGCACGCATCTTGGCAATTTCTGTAAAATGATCCATACCAATGGCCCAGAAAAACGACAATCTCGGTGCAAAATCATCGATCTTCATTCCCGTCTGAATTCCTGTTCTGATATATTCCAGTCCGTCTGCCAGCGTATAGGCCAGTTCAATTTCAGGAGTTGCTCCGGCTTCCTGCATATGATAACCCGAAATAGAAATACTGTTGAATTTAGGCATATTTGCCGATGTGTATTCAAAAATATCAGCAATGATCTTCATGGAAGGCTTAGGCGGATAGATATACGTGTTCCGCACCATAAATTCTTTTAAAATATCATTCTGTATGGTTCCGGAAAGCAAGGCTTTACGCACACTCTGTTCTTCTGCTGCGACAATATAAAAAGCCATAACAGGAAGCACAGCACCGTTCATAGTCATGGAAACCGACATCTTATCCAAAGGGATCTGATCAAAAAGAAGCTTCATATCCTCTACGGAATCGATCGCCACACCGGCCTTACCCACATCACCCTGCACGCGTTCATGATCAGAATCATATCCCCGGTGCGTAGCCAGATCAAAGGCTACAGACAGACCTTTTTGCCCTGCAGCGAGATTTCTCCGGTAAAAAGCATTGCTTTCTTCAGCTGTTGAAAAACCTGCATACTGCCTGATCGTCCATGGCCGGCGTACATACATAGTAGAATACGGACCCCGAAGATAAGGTACAATTCCGGCAGCAAAAGACCTGTATTTATTTACAGGATCCTTCCCGGGATCAATAGTGATATTTTGTACATTTTTTCTCAATATCAATTATTTTACAGTATTTTATCGCTGACTTAATTTGCTCTGTTCCAGTTTTTCAGATAATCTTACAGGAATTAAATATTCAATTAATGTTTTTGAGAATCTTTTCCTTACAAAAGGATAGAGTTCCAGATCATCCTTTGATATTCTTTCATCAGGATCAGGGTATTTATTCGACCCCAGCAATACCAGATCTCCGGCATCAAACCGCTTTTGTTCTTTATCTGCACTTTCCCTGATCTTTCTTTGGATTACACCTTTAAAAAGTTGTTTTACAAAACCACCTCCTTTTTCAATTTCTTTAAAGATCTCCAGCGACCTCAAAGCAATCTCATAGGTCAGTTCTTCAATATAATATGCTCCTTTTGTAAAATCGGTATTTTTGAGATTGCTTTCTTCTTTTAGAATGATCAGCTGGTTCCTGCTGATGCGTTCGCCAAACTCATTTTTCTTTTTAAAGAAGGCATCATACGACAAATTTCCAATAAAATCAGCTCCTCCAAAAACAGCACTCATACTTTCTGAGGTGGTACGCAGCATATTCACATGAGCATCAAAAAGGGTTTTGTTGCGCAAAGAAGGCTGCGCATAGATCTTCGCACTGTAACTGAGCTGATATTCTTTTAACAATAAATTCCATAAATATCTGAAAGCTCTTAATTTAGCTATTTCGAAAAAATAGTTATTTCCTACAGAAAACGTAAATAGCATTTGCTTTACAGACCTGCCGAGATCTGTTTTAGAAAGACTTCCCTGCTCTACCAGATCATTCAAATAGTTAAGATATTCAGAAGCATGAGCCAGCGCATAAGCCACCTGCTGTACCGCATGAGCTCCGGTATTTTGATACAAAGAAACATCAACTCCTAAAATACCATGCGTTTCTACTGTATCTTTTAGCAGCTCTTCGAGTATCTGATGGTCTTTTTGATCGTTAAAGAACCAATTGCCTGTTTTAGCAAGGTTTCCAATAAGATCTATATTAAAATACACCTCATTTCCCTTAAGAAAATCTTTTAATTCTTTTATAAAATCAGCCTTAAGAAAATTAAGCTGAAAAAAAAATGGAATCTTTTTATTTAGAAGTCCTTTAAAGAGTATGTTATAATCAAAAGGCCTGTCAGCAACAAATTTTATACTTTCAGCCCCTCTTTTTACAGCATCTTTAGCCAGACGACCGGCCAGCCTCTCATTTCCGGCATAAAAGCTCTGACAGTTCTTAAAAGCATCAGGCCCCTGCGGTACATCAAGGTGTTTATAAGTATCTTTATGATAAAAAGGATTGATTGTAATCCCCTCTCTGGTATGGGTTAATAAAGTTTTATTGTAATCGGCTCCTTTAAGGTCGAATTGTATCTTTTGCTTCCATTGAGCAGCAGAAACGGTATCAAATTCATCAAACAGGTTATTTGATATTTTCATTCTTTTATCGTATCAAAATCAATGATATAGATCTCCTCATTCTTCTTTTTCATTTTATACTCTTCTCTTGCAAACCTTTCAAGTGAGTCGGGATCTTTAAGATTGGAGATCACTTTCTTATCCTTATTGATCTCTTTTTGATAATAATCGATTGAATTTTCCAGTTTATCGATCTCTTTATCCAGCTTCCGGTGTGTGAGATAGGAATTTTCATCAATAAACAACATCCATATCAAAAAGATTACACTAACAATAAAATATCTGTTTGTTATAATCTTTATAACTTTATTTTCCTTTAACTGCTTAAATGTCATGTTTAACTTTTCAATCTCTCATTAATTACGGTACGCACTACATCAATTGCCACTGTATTGTATTTGTCGTGAGGAATAATAATATCCGCATAATTCTTCGAGGGCTCTATAAATTGCTCATGCATAGGTTTTAACGTATTCTGATACCTTTGCAATACCTCATCAATATCTCTTCCCCGCTCTGATATATCTCTGCGTAATCTCCTGATAAGACGCTCATCCGAATCAGCATAAATATACAATTTAATATCCATAAGATCTCTTAAAGCTTTGTTGGTAAAAATAAGGATCCCTTCAATAATAATGACTTTTTTAGGGTGGGTTATAATAGTGTCTTCTACACGATTATGACTCGCAAAAGAATAAACAGGCTGTTCGATTACATTTCCCTTTTTTAATTCTTTCAGATGCTCTATCAGCAGATCAAAATCAATGGCTCTGGGATGGTCAAAATTGATCTTACATCGCTCCTCATAAGACATCCCCTCGTTCTTTTTATAGTAAGAATCCTGAGAAAGTACAGTGACCTCATCTCCGGGCAGATCATTGATGATTTTATTTACTACAGTTGTTTTACCGCTTCCGGTACCTCCGGCTATTCCAATTACCAGCATAAAAAAAATTTAATTATTTAGTTCAATAATGTACCAATTTCAAATCTATAAAAAAAACGATTTGCAGATACAAAGATTTTGATTATTTTCACAAAGATAAATTTAATTATTTATCCATTTGTTCAGTAAATTTCTTTTAACATAATATCATAACAAAATGTCAGAAAATTATTTTAAAAAGTACCCCAATGAGAAAGGATTCTTTAATGAATATGGAGGAGCCTTTATTCCTCCGCATCTTGAAGCCGAAATGAAAAAAATCAATGATGCCTATTTTTCAATCAGTAAATCACACCGGTTTATTTCCGAACTGCGTGACATCAGAAAACATTATCAGGGCCGTCCCACACCTGTATTTCATTGCAATCGTCTATCAGAAAAGTATGGTGGTCAAATTTATCTGAAACGCGAAGATCTGAACCATACCGGGGCGCATAAATTAAACCATTGTATGGGGGAAGCTTTACTCGCCAAATATATGGGCAAAAAGAAACTGATCGCTGAAACCGGTGCCGGACAACACGGAGTTGCACTGGCAACTGCCGCTGCTTATTTCGGACTGGAATGCGAAATTCATATGGGTGAAGTAGATATTGAAAAGGAATATCCCAATGTTTTGAGAATGAAAATATTAGGTACAAAGGTAATTCCTGTTACTCACGGATTAAAAACACTGAAAGAAGCGGTTGACAGTGCCTTTGACGCCTACCTTGAAGATCCTGTAAGCACACTTTACTGCATAGGCTCTGTTGTTGGTCCGCACCCCTTTCCTATGATGGTTCGCGACTTCCAGCGGGTTGTAGGAATCGAAGCCAGAGACCAGTTCTTCGAAATGAACGGAGAACTACCGGACAATGTGGTAGCCTGTGTAGGCGGAGGAAGTAATGCCATGGGAATCTTTTCTGCCTTCCTGGAAGATGAGGAATGCAGCCTTTACGGAATAGAACCTGCAGGAAAATCTTTTAAAACAGGAGAACACGCCGCGACAATGACCAAGGGGAAACCCGGAATTATTCACGGATTCAAATGCTATACGCTTCAGGATGAGAATGGAGATCCTGCACCTGTATATTCTGTAGCCAGCGGACTGGATTATCCGGGCGTTGGACCGGAACACAGTATGCTCAAGGATATGAATAAAGTAATTTACGACAGTATCAGCGACCAGGAAGCTATAGATGCATTTTTTGAACTGAGCCGTATGGAAGGAATCATCCCTGCATTGGAAAGTGCCCATGCTGTAGCTTATGCCTTAAAACTGGCTAAAAAATACCCAAGGCAGTCTATACTTGTCAATTTAAGCGGAAGAGGTGATAAAGATCTCGACTTCGTTGTGGATACTTTTGGAATACCTGAATAAAGATCACACTTTCAAACAAGGAGGCTTTGCCCCAGAGGCAATAACGGAGCGAAAAAAACTTTGTTATTTTTGAGAGACCTGACAGGTTTTAGGAACCTGCCAGGCCCGAAATCATGCAAAACCAATAGATCATTACCGCCGACTCAGCAGATAGTTTTATATATGAAATAAATATAATTAATTATCTTTTTGTGAAAAATATCTTTTCAAATATAAAAGGAGATCTCTTTGGAGGACTTACAGCAGGAATCGTAGCCCTCCCACTGGCCCTTGCTTTCGGGGTTTCTTCAGGTTTAGGTCCGAGTGCAGGTTTATACGGTGCTATCTTTTTAGGCTTTTTTGCTGCTCTGTTCGGAGGAACGCCCACTCAGATCTCAGGTCCTACCGCCCCTTTAACTGCGGTGAGCATGGTAATGATAGCCGGGATCATTCAAATGAATGAAGGGGATATTTCTAAAGCATTGCCTTTTATTTTAAGTGTTTTCTTAATGGCAGGTCTTTTTCAGATCCTGCTTGGAGTAACCGGAATTGGAAAATATATCAAATATATCCCCTATCCTGTTATTTCAGGATTTATGACTGCCATCGGTCTGATCATCATCATCACTCAGGTATTGCCTATCCTGGGGTATTATCCTGAAAATGACCAGTCTCTTATTGAAAGTATGAAACCTAAAGCGGAAGAAATACTACTTCAAAAGATTTTAAAAGATGAAACTGATGAAGGCATTCTGATACTGGATAATTTTAAAGAAACCATCAAAAAAGCTGAGCACATTACTACTGACGACGTTGAAAAAGAAGCGAGATCAATGGCAATTGCCAGTACTTCAGGTGTGATCGGAGCTGTGAAAAATTTTGGAAATGCCTTTAATAATATCAATTATCTCGAAGTACTTCTCGCTTTGGCCACCATTCTGATAATTTACGGTTTTAAAAGAATTACAACTGTGATTCCCAGCACGCTGGTGGCGCTTTTACTGGTATCGGGAGTTGCCATTTTTATGGATCTTGATTATATGCCCATTGAAGAGATCCCGAATGGGATCCCCATACCACATTTTGAAATTTTTACCCAATTTGATGCGGCCATGATCTCTCCTTACATCTTTACTGCCATTACATTGGCTTTTTTAGGAGCGATAGATTCTCTGCTTACCTCGGTTGTAGCCGACAATATGACTAAAACCAACCACAACCCCAACCAGGAGCTTGTAGGACAAGGTATAGGAAACGGTATTGCAGCTATCTTTGGCGGACTTCCCGGAGCAGGAGCCACCATCAGAACGGTTGTAAACATCAATGCAGGTGGAAGAACAAGATTATCCGGAATGGCTGCTGCTATATTACTGCTTATTATTTTACTCGCCTTAGGCCCTGTGGCTTCACGGATTCCTGCGGCTGTTCTGGCGGGTATCTTACTAACCGTTGGTATCGGCGTTATGGATTACAAAGGTTTAAAAGCCATACCCAATATGCCAAGATCAGAAGTGATCATCATGATCATCGTGCTGTTACTTTCTACTTTCTGGAATCTGGTCTATGCCGTTGGTATTGGCCTGATTATTGCTTCTTTGGTATTTATGAAGAACATGGGTAATGTTTCTGCAGAAAAATCAGGAGTTAAACCTCTGGATGAAAAAGACTGGGAGGATGAGAGCAGTATCACAGAAAAGATGAGAGAAAAAATCTTTATCAAGCATCTGGAAGGCCCGCTTTTCTTTGGCTCAACCAGCGAATTCTCAAAACTTGCTAAGCAGGTTCCTGACGCTGCCAGCTGTGTAATTTTCAGAATGGATAAGGTTCCGTATATCGACCAGACCGGATTGTATGCTCTGGAAGATACTTTATTAGACCTTGAAAAAAGAGATATTCGTCAACTTATCATCGGACTCCAGAATCAGCCCCGGTATTTGATGAGTTCTATAGATATCATCCCTGATCTGGTTCCTGAAGAACATCTTTTCGAAAATTTTTCCGATTGTTTTCAATGGATGAAAAAGAATGCAAAAATTTAAACCCGAAAATCATCAGTAATGAAAACCTCATTTTATAAGTCGCTTTTTGAAAAAAATGAAAAATGGATAGAAAAACGTCTGGCCGACGATCCGGATTTCTTTAAAAGAATGTCCCAAGGTCAGAGTCCGCAATTATTATGGATAGGTTGTGCAGATTCAAGGGTTCCTGCCAACGAGATCATCGGCACCGAACCCGGTGAAGTTTTTGTTCATAGAAATATTGCCAATCTTGTGATACATACCGATATGAACATGCTTTCTGTTCTCGACTATGCAGTAAACGTACTCAAAGTTAGGCATGTGGTAGTTTGTGGCCACTACGGATGCGGTGGAGTTCAGGCAGCTATGGAAAACAAATCCTATGGAGTGATTGATAACTGGATAAGACATATCAAGGATGTATACCGGTTCCATCAGGACGAACTCGATCATATTAATGAAAAAGATCAAAAATTTGATCGTTTTGTAGAACTCAATGTTGTGGAGCAGGTTTTTGATCTGGCCAAGACCAGTATTGTTCAAAATGCCTGGAGAAACGATCAGAAATTAAGTATTCATGGCTGGGTTTACAGCTTAAATGACGGTAAAATAATCGATCTGAACGTCAATTTTAAAAATAACAACGAATTACATAAGGTTTTTCAGTTGAAAAATTAAACATTAAGACCTTGATCTCAGATTATGTTCAATTTTAAGGAATTTAATATTGCTGACTGGTTTTCTTTTTACAGAATAATGGCGGCTCCCTTTTTGATCCTTTTAATTATTCTGGATCAGAGAACTTTATTTTCCTGGTTTCTGGTAATCAGTTTTTCTACGGATGCTATTGATGGTTTTTTGGCAAGGACTTTAAAAATTACCACATCAAGAGGTTCCTTTTTAGATTCTTTTGGCGACCAGTTAACTTTTTTTGCCGCTATTATAGGTATGCTGGTTTTTGAATGGGATTTTGTTGTTGGTCATTATAAAATAATTATTATTGCTCTTATCCCCTATTTTATTCAAACCTTTATGGCATACAGAAAATACGGAAAAGCCTCTTCGTTTCATACCTATTTGGCAAAATTAACTGCAGTTCTTCAGGGAATATTTATCATCACTTTATTTCTAATCAAACCTGTTGAATGGCTTTTCTATCTCACCATTGCCATGGGACTGATAGAAATCATCGAAGAGATCATCATGGTTTACATGTACGATCAATGGGTAAATGATGTCAGAGGGATCTGGTGGGCTTTAAAAGATCCCCGAAGAAAGAAATCATAGCCTTGAAAAACAATCCATTTATTATTCCTGATTACTGTTGACCAATAAACTTTAATATGTAAATCACTAATAACCAGTTTTCGCCTCTTATCCTAAAGGATGAATTGCTCATCAATGATCTACTTCCTTTAGGACAGGAGGCAAAGAAATCTTTGATGAGCAATTCATCCGATTAAAAAAGTAAGCTAAAGTTTTTTTTAAAGTCCAATTACCCTTTAATTGCTTAGATTTTAAGACGTGTTTAATGGTTTTATCGGACAACAATGATTCCGGATCTTAAAGTGATTTATATTATTCTTTAGGTTAAAAACCTGTAAAACAATTCATATCTTTGAAAGAAAAAAAGGTACAGGTTTTTTATTTACCTGCACTTTTATATTCTATTATTACTAAATTTACACAGATGATTATCTTTTTACTAAACCCGGAAATTAAATGAGAAAATCTATCCTTATATTTTTTATCGGTATATTAACAATGCACCATGTTATTGCTCAAGAAAACAGTAACAAAAATCTTATCAAAAGAATTCAAGAACACGGTTATCCACAATGGTTTAAGGATGCAAAACTCGGTATATTCATTCACTGGGGTTTGTATTCGGTTCCTGCATATGGAGGAAAAGAATCGTATTCTGAATGGTATCTAAGGGGGTTACAGTTAAAGGATTCTCTTCGGGTAAATTTTATGAAGAATAATTATGGACAAAATTTTACTTATAATGATTTTGCAGGATTATTTAAAGCTGAATTATTCGACCCGGATGAATGGGCCTCTTTATTTAAAAAAGCCGGAGCAAAATATGTACTACTGGTATCAAAACATCATGATGGCTACGCTTTATGGCCAAGTAAATACAGCAGAAACTGGAATAGTGTAGATATTGGTCCAAAACGAGATATAGTTGGTGAACTTACTAAGGCAGTAAGAAAAGCCGATCTTAAAATGGGACTCTACTATTCATTGCCTGAATGGAATCATCCTTTACACTACTGGTATACAGACCCTCACGATAGTATCGGCGCTTATGTGAATACCTATATGATTCCTCAATTTAAAGAATTGATCAGCACGTATAAACCTTCTTTGGTTTTTACCGATGGTGAATGGTGGAATACAGCAGAACAATGGCATTCGGCCGAATTGATCAATTGGTATTACGATCTTGTTGGTAAAGATGCCATTGTTAATAACCGTTGGGGAAGCGGTATTGACGTTGGGTTTTTAACCCCCGAATACAGTGCCGGAATAAAAGTTACTAACAGACCCTGGGTAGAAGTAAGAGGTATTGGAAGATCGTTTGGTTTAAACCGAAATGAAGATCTGGAAGCATATGGCACTTCATCTGAATTGATCCACAGGTTTGTTCAAGCTGTTGCCAACGGAGGTGGAATGATCTTAAATGTAGGTCCGGGTGCAGATGGGCAAATCCCACTGATACAACAGGAAAGATTAGTACAATTGGGTAACTGGTTAAAAATAAATGGAGAGGCCATATACGGATCTGCACCATATCAAATACATGAAGAAGAAAAGGAAGTTTTTATCCATAGAATAGATAAGAATATAAATTTCAACTGGGTTCGGAATGCACCCATGAAAGGAATTAAAGAAGATGATTTTTCAATAGAATGGAAAGGCTTTATCTCGGCTCCAGAATCCGGTTTGTATACTTTTGAAACCAAAGCCGACGATGAAGTTGTTGTTTATATCAATAAGAAATTGCTGATCAATCAAAAGAAAGCCGAAGAAGGGACTCAATCGGAAGTGATGGGAGCCAATACAGGAGTTTTTAACAAGGGAAGCATAAAACTGAAAAAAGGAGAAATTTACCCTATTCTCATCCAATACAAAGAAAGAAAGCTAAATGCAGAAGTAACTTTGTTCTGGAGGTCAAAAAATATAAAAAAACAAATTGTTCCTGCATCCGCTTTTTTTCAGGATAAAAATAAAACCAAAGCAGGAATTTCCGGTAAATACAGCTCTATGCAAACGTATTTATGCTACACACGAAATAATGGAAATCTATACGCCATAAGTTTTGAATGGCCTGAAGATACACTTATACTAAATATAAAAGATCCGGGAAAGGATGCAAAAGTTAAAATGCTCGGACTGGACAGGGAATTGCCTTGGGAATACAAGGATTATAAATTATATATAGATACAAGTAGAATAAAATATGCCGAATTGCCATCACATGACGCATGGACATTTAAAATTTCAAAATAGTATAAA
>QNYL01000256.1 GCA_003973375.1 Flavobacteriia bacterium | reverse complement strand
TTTTGGCTAAGTTTCTGTTTTTAAATGTAGTGTAAAAGAAAAAGTTATAATTAATTCTCAAATCTCTTAAAGAATAAAAATCAGAAATCATTATTTTTTGTATTTTGGACAAATAAATCATTTGAACTTCCGGAATAATTTTTCCGGATTCTAAACTAATTCTCTGTAATCAGGAATTTTTTAAATGAATGAAGTTGATCAGATCGTCTTAAATTTTGATCCCAGCAGTTTGCTGGGCCTGAACATTATTCTGGCTATAATTATGTTCGGTGTATCTCTCGATCTGAAGATAGACGATTTTAAAAGAGTTTTCCGCCAGCCTAAGGGTCCTCTTATTGGTTTGATGGCGCAGTTTATTTTACTTCCTGCCTTTACTTATCTTCTTACATTGATCATTAATCCGGCACCTTCAATAGCATTGGGTATGATCATGGTAAGTTCCTGTCCGGGAGGGAATATGTCTAATTTCTTTACCCATTTTGCTAAAGGGAATACGGCATTATCAGTAAGTATGACCTCGATCTCAACAGTGATGGCCATAATTATGACCCCTTTAAATATTTCTATCTGGGGAAATATAAATCCTCATACAAGATCATTATTACATCAGATAAATCTGAATCCGATGGATATGTTATTTACCATTTTTCTTATTCTTGGGATACCACTTGTGTTAGGAATGTGGTTGTCAACAAAAAAACCGGATCTGGCCGAGAAATTAAAAAAGCCTTTTAAGTTTGCTTCACTGCTATTTTTCTTTTCGTTTATTATCATTG
Source organism: Flavobacteriia bacterium (assembly GCA_003973375.1). Lineage (GTDB taxonomy): Bacteria > Bacteroidota > Bacteroidia > Flavobacteriales > Flavobacteriaceae > Namhaeicola. Next base: position 13,108 of record QNYL01000256.1, on the reverse strand, counting down.
CCTTTTCTGCCAATATTGACAATTTTATAAAATACATAAAATATGTTATGTATATCGTTGTAATTCATAATCTTACTGCACTGGCGCTGGGGTATTTTTCTGCAAAGGCAGGTAAACTTCCCGAAAGGGATCAAAGGGCCATCACCTTTGAAGTTGGGATACAGAATTCAGGACTTGCATTGATATTGATCTTCGATTTTTTTAACGGACTTGGCGGTATGGCATTGATTGCAGCATGGTGGGGAATCTGGCATATTATTGCCGGTTTGATTCTTGGCACCTTCTGGTCGGGAAAAAATATTAAGGAAATAGAAAGTTAGACTGTAATCATTATCTGTATCTAATCAGTCTCTTTTTTAAAAGTTTTTATTCTTCATTTACCTTAGTATCAAATTGATGTTAAACACTTAATATCGTAGTCATCTTTGTGAACCTTTGTGTCTTCTTTGTGAATCTTTGTGGTATAGCCAACGTAAAAATTTTTACACAGAGCTACACTGAGTAGCACAAAGTAACACAAAGACAAAAAACAGGTATAGCAAACCCTTATCATTACTATGTTTCATTATACTGATTAGTAACGAATTTTCTATTGATGCAGGAGAACTAACTGCTACACTGAAAATAAAACGTAAGGTGATCTATAAAAAATATAAAGAGATCATCGATTCAATGTATGGTGAAAAGCAAGAGGATAAAAAGAAAAAGTAATCTATATAAAACAATGATATTTTTATTTTTAAAGACCATTTATCTGATCCTGTTTAATGACTCATAATAATAGAAAGAATTCTTTGTAACTTTACATTTTAATTTACAGAAAAAAATCGATGTCAAAACTATACCTGGTCCCAACCCCTATTGGCAATTTAGAAGATATGACTTTCAGAGCTGTAAAAGTGCTGAAAGAGGTAGATGTGATTCTTGCAGAAGATACCCGTACTTCGGGGAAACTCCTTAAACATTTTGAAATTTCCACTCCTATGCAGAGTTTCCATATGCACAACGAACATAAAATGCTCAACCGGATCATTGAAAGATTAAAAAGTGGGGAAACCATGGCTTTGATTAGTGATGCCGGAACACCTGCTATTTCCGACCCCGGTTTTTTACTTACCCGTGCCTGCATTGAAAATCAGATTGAAGTTGAATGTTTGCCCGGTGCAACCGCTTTTGTCCCTGCTCTTGTAAATTCGGGCTTACCTAATGATAAGTTTGTGTTTGAAGGATTTCTTCCCGTAAAAAAAGGAAGACAAACCCGTTTGAAAACCCTTGCAGAAGAAAAAAGAACGATGATCTTTTATGAATCTCCACATAAACTTTTAAAAACTTTGCATCATTTTGCCGATTATTTTGGTACTGAAAGAAGAATATCCGTGTCACGCGAACTGACTAAACTCTATGAAGAAACCCTGAGAGGAAATATTGAAGAAATTATAGAACATTTTGAAAATAAACCTCCTAAGGGTGAATTTGTACTCATTGTTGCAGGAAAAAATTAATAAAATCCGTTTGATAAATTTATTTTTATACATTTGCTCATCTATTTAATAAGCGCAAATAAATGCAATTAATTCTTAGATCTTATGATCTGCCCTTAAAGCATACTTTTACTATTTCCCGGCAATCTTTTGATTATAAACCTACAATGATTGTTGAATTGAAAGAGGGTGATTTTTCCGGATACGGTGAAGCTTCCGATAATCCTTATTATCATAAAACCATAAAAAATATGGTTGAGGATCTAAAAAAAAATCAATCGATTATAGAAAAGGATACTGATGAAAGTCCGGAAGAGTATTGGAAAAGGCTTTATTCATATTTAAAAGACGATATGTTTGCATTATGTGCTCTGGATCTGGCATACAACGATCTTTATGCCCGTAAAAGAAATAAAAAATTATTTGAAATATGGAATTATAATATCGATCATAATCCACTTTCAAATTATACCATTGGCATAGATACCATAGAAAAGATGGTCTCAAAAATGGAAGAAACGCCATGGCCTATTTATAAAATTAAACTGGGAACCAAAGAAGATCTCAAAATTGTAAAAGAACTTCGGAAACACAGTGATGCAATATTCAGGATTGATGCCAATTGCGCCTGGGGAGTAGAGGAAACTATTAAAAATTCTTTTGAGTTTAAAAAATTTGGGGTTGAATTTTTAGAACAGCCTCTTCCGGCAGAAAACTGGAAAGGAGCCCGGGAAGTTTTCTTAAAATCAGCTTTACCGATCATAGCTGATGAAAGTTGCCAGGTTGAAAAGGATGTTGCCAGATGTAAAGATCATTTTCATGGAGTTAATATAAAACTGGTAAAATGCGGAGGAGTAACTCCTGCGAGAAGAATGTTAAAGGAGGCCAAAGAATACCACATGAAAACTATGGTAGGTTGCATGACTGAATCCTCTATCGGAATTTCTGCCATAGCACATTTATTACCGGAACTCGACTATGTAGATATGGATGGAGCCATGCTTCTTTCAAAAGATATTGCAGAAGGAATTAAATTAGATTACGGAAAAGTTATATATTCGAACCTGAAAGGAACAGGAGTAAAATTAATAAATTATAAACCAAAAAATATTTATTTATGACAAATACAATAGAAATACAGTGGGAAGGAAATATGCTATTCAATGCAGATACCATTGGAGGAAGTATAAAAATTGATGCCGACAGCAACGTTGGTGGAGAAGGAAAAGGAGTTCGCCCGAAAGCCTTGATGCTTACATCTTTAGCCGGATGTACCGGTATGGATGTTGTTTCGTTATTAAAGAAAATGCGTGCAGAAGTTGATAATTTTGAAGTAAGTGTTAGCGGAGAACTTACAGATGTACACCCTAAATATTATCATAAAGTTCATGTAGAATACCGTTTTTACGGAAAGGACTTTAAAAAAGATAAAATTGAGAAAGCTGTAGTTTTATCACAGGATCGTTATTGCGGTGTAAGTGAAATGTTCCGCCGTTTTGCCGATCTTACTTATGAAATAAAGTATATTGAAAAATAAAAAAAGTCCCGAATGGGACTTTTTTTATATCATTCTATTTCGTTTTAATTGACTATAGTTACAACTAAAGTAGCAACAGAGATCAGGATACCAACAATAGAAATTGCTACGCTTGTACCTGCACCAATTTTAGAAGCTCTTGCCTGAGATTTGTTAGGTTCAACATAAACTACATCGTTTTGTGTAAGATAGTATACCGGTGAATTAAAAAGATCTTTCGACTTTAAATTTACACGAGTATAGGTTTTTTCACCATCGTAATCACGGATAACAAGTACATTTTCTCTTTCACCATGTATGGTAAGGTCTCCTGCCATAGCCAAAGCTTCAATTAGTGTAATTCTTTCATTAGTAGCTGTATAGGTTCCGGGTCTTGCTACTTCCCCCAAAACAGTAACCTTATAATTAATTGTCTTAATATTTACAATAGGATCTTTTAAATAATCAGGGGATAATTTACTTTCAATTAAATTTATTGCCTGTTCTCTGTTTAAACCTGCCAGTTTAATTTTACCAATTACAGGAAAATCAATATTTCCTTCCGGATCGATAATATAGGTCTGTAACCTTTCCCTGCCATACCCGTCAAGTCTGTCCAGTGAAATAGAAACAGCAGATAAATTAAAAGGCTTAACCGCCTCAGGATCAGTACCGTTTACAACAATAAGCAATTCATCATCAACGTGATAAGTTGGCATATAACTTTCAATACCGATCATATTATCTTTCGGACCGATACCATTAAAATAAACAACATCTTCTTTCGTTCCGCAGGAAGAAAGGATTAAGAACAACAACAATACGGGGACAAATTTTTTCATGTGATTAGCTTTTTCTACGAATATATAAATTAATTATTAAATTATTGTCTTTTAACTCCGATCTGATAATATTCAAATCCTTTTTTTTCTAAATTTAAGGAACTGTATTGATTTCTTCCATCAAAAATAATAGGATTTTTCATTTGAACTTTGATCTCTTCAAAATCGGGAGAACGGAATTCTTTCCACTCAGTTAACAGAATCATTGCATCTGCTCCGGGCAATGTTTCATATTTAGAATGGAAATAACTAATACCTTTAACATCTTTTAAGTAAAAATATTGTGCTTCCTTAATAGCTTTTGGATCATAAGCTCTGATTTTTGCTCCTCTTCTGGTAAGTTCCTTAACCACATAAATTGCAGGAGCCTCACGCATGTCATCGGTTCCGGGCTTAAATGCCAATCCCCAAAGTGCAAAAGTTTTTCCTGTAAGATCCTCTCCAAACCGTTTGATAATCTTATCGGCAATAACCAGTTTCTGCCTGTCATTCACATCTTCTACAGAAGCAATTAACCTCGCTTTATATCCATTTTCCTCAGCTATCTTTTTTAAAGCTTTTACATCTTTAGGAAAACAAGAACCTCCGTACCCGCTTCCGGGATAAATAAAGCTATAGCCTATCCTTGAATCTGATCCAATCCCAATTCTCACTTTATTTACATCAGCACCTACCAGTTCACAAATGTTGGCAACTTCGTTCATAAAAGAGATCTTTGTTGCAAGCATTGCATTGGCAACATATTTAGTCATTTCAGCAGAGCGAATATCCATAGAGATCATCCGGTCATGGTTATGAGTAAAGGGAGCATACAATGCTTTCATGGTTTCAAGAGCTTCTTCGCTATCAGTACCCACTACAATTCTGTCAGGTTTCATAAAATCTTCTATGGCAGCACCTTCTTTTAAAAATTCAGGATTGGAAACAATATGAAAATCTATATTTACCCCTCGTTTATCCAGTTCTTCCTGAACAACTTTCTTTACCTTATCACCGGTACCCACAGGCACTGTAGATTTATCAACAATGATTAAAGGTTTCTGCATTTCCTGCCCCAGCTGACGTGCAACTCCCAAAACATATTGCAGATCGGCTGAACCATCTTCTCCCATTGGTGTTCCAACAGCAATAAAAACAACCTTTGCTTTTTCAAGTCCGTCACTTAATTGTGTACTAAAATGTAAATTATCTCTTTTTACGTTTTTTTGTACCATATTTTCAAGTCCGGGCTCGTAAATAGGAATAATTCCATTTTTAAGATCTTCAATCTTTTTTTCATCAATATCAATACAAGTAACTCTGTTTCCCATTTCAGAAAAACATGTTCCTGTTACCAAACCTACATATCCTGTTCCTATTACAGTAATATTCATCTTATTTTATTTTAAATTTTCCCAATACCAATTGATGGCTTCCTTTAAACCATCTTTTAGCGAGTATTGAGGCTTGTATCCTAATAATTCTTTTGCTTTATCTATTGATGCCAGCGAATGCGGAATGTCTCCTGCTCTCTCCGGACCATAATTAACTGCAACATCTGCAATTTTATTGTCGTACCTGCTTAAATTTTCTTTTAAATATGAGATCAGCTCATTTAAAGTAGCCCTTTCTCCAAAGGCGACATTATAAACTGTATTAACAGCATTGGGGTTTTCTGTAAGCATCGATAAAATATTCATCTGGATCACATTATCGATATAAGTGAAATCCCTCGAAAAACTCCCGTCACCATTAACAACCGGAGATTCATGCTTTATCAATTGCCCTACGAATTTTGGTATTACAGCTGCGTAGGCTCCATCGGGATCCTGTCTTCTTCCAAAAACATTAAAATAACGCAATCCTATCGTTTCCAACCTGTATGTCTTTGAAAAAATATCAGCATATAACTCATTAACATACTTGGTTATTGCATAAGGAGAAAGCGGTTTTCCTATTTTATCTTCCTTTTTTGGCAAAGATTCAGAATCTCCATAAGTTGATGAACTCGCTGCATACACAAAACGCTTAACTCCGGCATCCCTTGAGGCAACCAGCATATTTAAAAAACCGGATATATTTACTTCATTTGTTGTAATCGGGTCAGCCAGTGAACGGGGAACAGAACCCAAAGCAGCCTGATGCAAAACATAATCTGCTTTTTCCACAGCTTTTCTGCAAACTGCAAGATCCCGTATATCTCCTTCAATCAGAGTAAAATCAGGGTTATTTAAAAAACCTTCAATATTTTCACGTTTACCCGTTGCAAAATTATCCAGACAAATAACTTTGTTGTCCTTTAAAAGAACTTCACAAAGATTTGAACCGATAAATCCGGCACCACCTGTTACCAGAATTGTTTTATTTTTAACTGTTTTCATCTTTCAACAATTATTTTTCAGGAAGTTTATTCTCAATTTTCCTTAAAAAGCTTAAAGGAATATTTACTGTAAATCCACTTCCCAGAGAATCAATTTTTACCACAACTCTGTAGTTGGTTCCATCTTTTTCACAAACTGCGATCAGCCCCATAAACGGACCTTTGGTTACCTCAACCGTATCTCCCTTAATAAGCCTGATATCACTTGAAGTCTCAAATTTTTCATTGCTGTTACTTAAGATCCTTAAGTTTTCAATTTCAACCTCCCGTACAACAGCGGGTTTCCTTAAATGTTTTAAAACACCAACTGTTCCGGGGATCTTTAAAGCATCATAAATATTTCTTTCATTCATCTTTACAAAGACATAGGAAGGTATCAAAGGAAGATATACCGTTTTCTTACGGTCGCTCCATTGCCGTACCGTTTTTACAATGGGTAAAAAAGCTTCGATATCATTATCCAAAAGGCGTTCATAAACTTTCTTTTCAGATCTGGATTTGGTAAAAATGGCGTACCATTTTTTGGAATTGGGGGGAGTTGATTTCATTTTTTTCTAACAAGTTAATATTCAGAAGATATTTTCTTTTAAATAAACTGTCAGCAAATATAATATTTAATATTTTTACCTTTAATTTAAAATCATTCTTTTTGCAACGAATTGTAGTTTCTGTAATTAACGACCTTGTAACTGATCAAAGGGTAAAAAAGATTTGCAGTACTTTACAAGAACTGGATTATGATATTACTTTAATCGGAAGAGAACTACCGGAAAGCTTAGCCCTTGACAGAAATTACAGAACTATCCGTATGAAGTTACTTTTCAGAAAGAAGTTTTTATTTTATGCCGAGTATAATATCCGACTCTTCTTCAAGCTATTATCTCTAAAATCTGATGTATATCTGGCCAATGATCTCGATACTTTATTGCCTAATTATCTAATCAGTAGATTATTTTCAAAAAAACTGGTGTATGACAGTCATGAATTATTTACAGAAGTCCCGGAATTGACCCACAGACCACCTGTTAGAAAAGTCTGGCTGAAAATTGAAAAATATATCTTTCCAAAACTTAAAAATGTTTATACCGTTAACAAGAGTATCGCTTCTTTTTATCAAAAAAGATATCAAATTCCTGTAAAAGTGATTAGGAATATTGCTCCAAAACTTAAAAATAAAGAAATTGATACTGATCTGGCCAATAGAATAAAAGGTAAAAAAAAGATGTTGATCCTTCAGGGAACAGGCATTAATATGGACCGGGGTGCAGAAGAAGCTGTTAAAATGATGGAATATCTAGATGAAAGTATTTTGTACATTATTGGCGGAGGGGATATTTTTAGCGAATTAAAAGATCTTGTTAAAAAAATGAAGCTTACGGATAAGGTATTTATCCTCAACAGAATGCCTTATGATGAACTAATGGAGTACACCAAAATTGCCGATCTCGGACTTTCATTGGATAAAGGCAGTAATTTAAATTATGAATACAGCTTGCCAAATAAGATCTTTGATTATATCCAGGCCGAAATTCCTCTTTTTGTAAGCAATCGGATTGAAGTAGCCCGAATAGTGAATGAAAATCAGATTGGTTATGTAACCCAAAGTCACGATCCTAAAACTCTGGCAAAAGAAGTTGAAAATCTGTTTAAAGATCAAAATAAAATAACATTGTGGAAAAAGAATCTAAAAGGAGCCTCCGAAAAGTATAACTGGGAAAAAGAAAGTGAAAAATTAAAAGAGATCTTTTCAAACCTACATTGAAAATTTAGATATGCTCAACTTCATATAGAGAACACAAATACCCTAGTTTATATAAATCGAAAATAAATAAGGAAGGCTTCTCAGATAATAAATTTTTTTCCATGTGTCTGGAAAAATTTTTAAATATAATTCTAAAAACAGCATTCATTTTGAATTTTTGAATTTTTCCAAAAGTTTTCAAAAGTTGTGAATCCTTTATTTCGATCTTATCTTGTTTATTTAGCATATACAGATTCTTTACAGATTCTTTGGTTTTTTTTAAAAAAAGATCACTTTTATCAATTCCTAAATGATAAACGGGATTATCTATTTGTGATATCTGAATATTCTTTTTAGTTAATTCTAATGCCAGTAAGGTGTCTTCATAACCGTAATTTATTAATGATTCATCAAACCTAAAACGCTCAAAAAGACTCTTTTTTATAATAAAATTTGCTGATGTAAAATGCTGCTGTGGATCTTTTTTTCTTTCATTTAAAGGTATTTCCTCCCTGTACTTACCGTATACCCAACGTAATAACTTCTCTTTTGATGGTTTTTTTTGATATTTTAAACCTCCAAAGGCAACTTTAGAACCATCTCTGTTTATAAAATCATAATAATTAGAAATAAAATCATTTGTAACCGGTAGAACATCGGCATCTAAAAAAAGAAGCCAGTCATATTTAGCCTTTTGTGCCAAAAGGTTTCTGGTTCTACTACGACCTCCATTACCATTTAACAACTCATACGTACAATTTTCAATTAAATTTATTTCAATATTGTCAGAGTTATTATCAGATTTCGGGCTATTGTCAAAGCAAATAATTTCAAATAGTTTACCCTCTTTCTTTAATTGGATATAAAGGGATCTTACCAAAGGAAGAACAGAATAATTATATGTTGGTATAAGGATGGAAAGCATCTTGTTTAAACCACTTCAAAAACCTTACCTGCTTCACATTTCATGGTTTTATGTGGAAATTTTAAGATCAAAGCATAATCGTGAGTAGCCATTAAAATGGTGATTCCCAGTTTGTTAATCTCCTCAAGAACATTCATAATTTCAATTGAGGTTTTCGGATCTAAATTTCCGGTAGGCTCATCAGCAAGGATCATCTCAGGATTATTTAAAAGAGCTCTGGCAATAGCCACGCGCTGCTGCTCTCCACCGGAAAGCTGATAGGGCATCTTAAATCCTTTGGTCTTGATATCTACTTTGGTCAAAACATCTTCAATCTTGGCATCAATTTCGGCTTTGTTCTTCCACCCCGTTGCTCTTAAAACAAATAACAGATTTTCGTAAACATTTCTGTCATTCAGCAACTTAAAATCCTGAAAAACAATACCGATCTTTCTTCTTAAAAAAGGAATATCTTTTTCTTTAAGTTTATGGAGATCAAATCCTACAATATGGCCTTCTCCCTGTTGCAACGGAAGATCTCCGTAAAGGGTTTTCATCAGGCTGCTTTTACCGCTGCCTGTTTTCCCGATGAGATAATTAAAGTCGCCTTTATTGATTTTTAAATTCACATCAGAAAGAATCAGAATATCTCTTTGAAAAATATAGGCTTTTTGTAATTCCAGCATGATTAGTTTTATATGGATTTGCTGCTACAAACTTAATGTTTAAATTTTAAATAATAAAGTATCCGTAAACAAGAATTACATGTGATAAAAAATCAAATTATATAATTTTTTAACATTAGTTTTTTTATATTTTCAAGTATTTTTCGGATATTAGCAGTTCGTTCCGACGTATTCTCCCCAATATTGTTGGAAAATGTAAACTCAATTTTTAGTATGAAAGATCTCCTCAAAAAAGTTTTATACTTTTTCCTTGTATTGGTATTTATCAATTCCTGCAAAGAAGAAAAGCCCAGATCCGGGCTAAAACTTGGTATTTGGAGAGGAGAAATAACCGCCCAAAACAATCAGATCCCTTTTAATTTTAAAATTTATAAACAAAACGACAGTATTCGGATCAATTTAATCAATGGGGAAGAAATAATTCCTATTGATGAGGTTTTTCTAATAAAAGATACCATTTCCTTCAATATGTTTATTTTCGATTCTGAAATAAAAGGAAAGATTGACAGCACTTCTATCAACGGTTTTTATACAAAAAATTATATCGATAATTATTCCTTGCCTCTTAAAGCTAAGTTCAACAAGCCCGGAAGAATAGATCATGCCAGCAGCAACGGAAGATTTGACGGTACCTGGGAAACTGTTTTTAAAAATTCAACCGGAAGAAAAACCAAAGCCATCGGAATATTTAAAACAAAAGATAGTATACTTCATGGCACATTTTTAACTACTACCGGAGATTTTCGTTATTTGGATGGTTATACCGACAGAGATACACTTTTCCTATATTCGTTTGATGGCAACCACCTTTTTAAATTCAAAGCTCATAAAGTAAATGATTCTGTTTTAAAAGGGGAATTCTGGTCGGGAAAATCAGGATATAAAACCTTCGTATCCAAAAGAAATGATACTGCAAAATTACCCGATCCTGATAAAATTACCTATCTGAAAGAAGGCTTTGATAAAATTGATTTTTCATTTAAAGATCTGGAGGGTAAACCGGTGTCTTTAAATGATGAAAAATACAAAGGTAAAGTAGTCATCTTACAAATCTTCGGTACTTGGAGCCCAAATTGTATTGATGAAACCAGATTTTATGCCGATTGGTATAAAAAGAACAAAGACCGTGGAGTAGAAATTATTGGTCTGGCCTATGAGAACAAACCCGATTTTGAATATGCCAAAAGCAGAGTTGAAAAAATGGTTAGGAAATTACATGTAGAATACGATTTTGTAATTGCCGGAACCTCACAAATAGAATTTGTTTCCCGATCTTTACCCATGCTCAATAATGTGATCTCTTTTCCTACGTCCATTATTATTGATAAAACCGGAAAAGTAAGAAAAATTCATACCGGTTTTAATGGTCCCGCTACCGGAAAATACTATCAGGAATTTACCGAAGATTTTAACCAGTTTATCAATCAGCTCCTAAAAGAATAGCTTATTTTCTAAACTTTTTAACAATTGGGTCAAGTAATTAACATTTTAACAATTTATTGTCATTTTTTCGTTTTATAAGCGGTTGTATATTATTAAATTTGAAGATTCTTATTAAAATTCCCTTTTTGGCAAATTATTTGCTAATAAAACAAATAAACACATGAAATCAGGTAAAACTTTTTTACCCATATTCCTATTTTTATTTCCTTTTTGGGTTTTTGCCCAAAAATCAGAGATTTATACCGATAAATTAACCGAATTCAATCATGCACTTCAATTGTATCAAAATAAAGATTACGCAGCTGCACTGGTAAAATTTGAAGAGATCAAAGATAATTTTGATGATGACAGTGAACTTAAGGCACGATGCTATTACTACGAAGCCTTTTGTTATATCCGCTTAAATCCAAAAGAAGGGGATGCTTTGATGCGGGAATTTGTAGATAATTTCCCAACCAGTACCAAACGAAATAATGCTTTCCTCGAAGTTGCCGATTATTATTTTAAAAATGCTAATTATCCTTATGCTTTAAAATGGCTCGCCCGTGTAAATCCGGAAAGCCTGAACAAATATCAACTTGAAGATTATAATTTTAAATACGCTTACGGATTGTTTGCAACCCGCAATTTTACCAAATCCAAAGCTTATTTTTCAAAATTACTCGATTCTAAAAAGTACGGACCTCAGGCCAAATATTATTTTGGATATATTGCCTATAAGGATGATGATTTTGTCAATGCGGATAAATATTTCAATGAAGTATCCGATAATAAAAGTTTTCAAAAAGATATTCCCTACTTTCTGGCAAATATCAGGTTTAAAACCGGAAAATTTCAGGAAGCTATCGATGCTGCTATTCCATTACTGGAAAAAGCAAATCCAAAACAAAGATCTGAGATCTCAAAGATCATAGGGGAAAGCTATTTCAATCTGGGAGAATACGATAAAGCCATTGAATATCTGGAAGAATATAAAGGGAAAAAGGGACGTTGGAACAATACCGATTTCTATCAGCTGGGCTATGCGTATTACAAACAGGAAGATTACCAAACTGCCATGGATTGGTTTAGCAAGATCATTGACGGGAACAATGCCGTTTCTCAAAATGCTTATTATCATTTGGCAGAATGTTATCTAAAAAGTAACAAAAAACAGGAAGCACTGAATGCATTCAGAAATGTTGCCCACATGGATTTTGATGAAACGATCAAAAAAGATGCCTGGCTGAACTACGCTAAACTAAGCTATGAGATTGGTAATCCGTATGAAAAAACTACCGATGTTATTCTTGATTACCTCAGGCAATACCCTACCGATCTTAATAAGGAGGAACTCAATGAATTGTTGATATCGTCTTTTATCTCCTCCAAAGATTATCAGGGGGCATTAGACTATTTAAAAGATGATACAAAAAATAAATACTACCAAAAGATCGCTTTTTTAAGAGGAACACAGCTTTTTAAAGAAGATAAATATGAAGAAGCAAAAAAGTATTTTGACCTCGCAACAAAGAATGATGATGAACTTCTTAAGGCAAGAGCTGTTTTCTGGAAAGCAGAATGTGATTACCGCCTGATGAATTATGAGGATTGTGTGGCTGAATACAAGGAATTTAAAGAAATGGAGCAGTCTAAAAATACCCCGGAATACAAAGATCTGAACTATAATCTGGGTTATGCATTCTTTAAAATGAAAGATTATACTCAGGCCGGAGGGTATTTCAGACTTTATGCTGAATCTGATTCTGCCGATAAAGACCGGTTGATCGATGCCAATATGCGACTCGGCGACAGTTATTTTGCTCTTGGAAATTATTATAAAGCTTTAAAACCTTATCAGGAAGTGATCAAGGAGAACGGACTTTTGGTGGATTATGCTCAATTCCAGTCGGCTTTATGCTACGGATATATGGGAGATCAGGACAAAAAGATTGCAGCGCTGAATCCGGGCAGTGATAAAAACGGGACAACTCCTTCTCTCTTTACAGAAAAAATAAACCGTTATCTTGCTATCAAAACGATTGCAAGTCTTGCCACAGCTTTGCTGATAACCGTTGCGCTGGCTGTTATTGGAGTTGATTATCCAATAATGTGGGGGATGTTGGCTTTTTTCTTAAATTTTATTCCAAATATCGG